>CAIVQI010000256.1 GCA_903908015.1 uncultured Bacteroidota bacterium | reverse complement strand
TGCCTGAAGGCTTGCGCTTACCTACTCGGTAAAGCTGTGAAGGGAGGGGGGGTCGCCCCTTTGGTCCTCTAATTCGGTCTTCGGAAGCATCCATTGCTTTGCTTCTACTAACAAAGGCCATAGGGATGGATATGTCTGGGGGATAACAATGCTGTCCCAAAGCGACGGCTCAATCCAGGCCACCTTTTCGATCCCCTCCTCAATCTGTGGTTTCAGCAAACCACTATGGCAGGTCGACATTCCAAACCAAAACGTTTGCTTGACTACGTATTGTCCCTCGTATGGATAGATGTGGAAAGTATCCGAAAAACTACGTTCGAGCTTTAATCCACCTACACCACACTCTTCCTCAACCTCCCTCAATGCCGTTTGTTCTGGCGATTCTCCAAGTTCCATCTTCCCTTTTGGCAGATCCCAGCGACCAAATCGGAAAATAAATAATGCCTTTCCTCCTAAAGTAACCACCCCGCCTGCGGCCTGAATCATCTTCAACGAATGAACAAATTCATGGAAAGCAGCTGCTGGATCATCTACTTGCCAGGTAATTTCTCTAATGCCCGTATCCTGCTCCAATTTTTTTAACCAGCGATGAAGGTCATGAACCCCCAATCCTTGCAACACAACCCGACCCATCCGGGGCGTCCATGGTTCGTTTGATGCGACGCGGATGACACGATCCGAAAAAAAAATGAGGTATTTTTGCATGTATGAATCCACAAGAAACGGCAGAACAAATTGCGAAACTTCTGCTAAAAATAAAAGCCGTTAGTTTATCCCCAAAATCGCCATTTCAATGGGCGAGTGGTTGGTTATCGCCCATTTACTGCGACAACCGGCTTACCTTGGGCGATCCCTATGCCCGGACTTACATCGCTGATGCGTTGACGTATCACATTCGGCAACATGTTCCAGATGTTCGGGCAATTGCGGGCGTTGCCACGGCAGGGATCCCCCAAGCGGCTTTGGTGGCCGATCGGCTTCAATTGCCTTTACTGTATGTACGACCTGAACCCAAGCAACATGGCCGCGGCCAGCAGATTGAGGGGCAAATATTCCCTGATTCGGGAATCGTACTTGTTGAGGATTTAATTTCGACGGGTGGAAGTTCGCTTAAGGCCGCCAAAGCGGTTCAAGAAGCGGGCATGAGGATACTTTGTATTGTATCGGTCTTTAGTTATGGCTTCAAGCAAGCACAAACACTATTCAACGAAGCCAAGATTCCATTCTTTAGTTTGTGCGACTACCCCACCCTGCTGCATGTAGCCCGATTATCGGGTGAACTATCCGCAGGTGAAGAAGAATTGTTAAAACAATGGAGGGAAAATCCGGCTAAGTGGGCGGGCATTTAAATGTACCGTCTTGCGTCGATCCGAACTGAAAAAAGTTAAGATGAATGTGATTTGGGCAAAAAAAAGTTTTTATACCCATCTATTCATGATGCTTTATGCGTTGAATGGTGTTTTATTGAATGCGAAACCGCCCACTGAGCAACATGCCCCGCTGCTGCACAAGGCATTGCATCCGTTTCATGTTGGCCTGGTTGAGCTCAATATCCATGGCCCCCAATTGGATATGGCCATACGGGTATTTACTGATGACCTTGAATGGGCGCTCAGCAAACATTTAAATCAATCCATTGATCTGGGCCAGAGCGATAGTACAATCCATGATTGGTTGCGCGCAGCAATGATTCATCAGCAGATCAAATTAATCGCAGATACGCACAGAATGACATTAGATTTTGTCGGGTTCGAACGGGAGGACGATTCTATCTGGCTGTATTGGGAGAAATATGTTGGCGAAACCCCGTACCAGAATTGGTCATTTGAACTCACGTTACTTACCCGCGAATTTCCTGAGCAACGGTATGTGGTGGGAGTGAACCAAAACGGACGAAAAAAAACGCAGCTGTTGGTGGGGCCAGACTACCGGATTCAATGGTCGGTGGCTGATCAATAGGTCGCTCTTACTTGCCCTTGCCCTCAAACAAGATAATGAGGGTGTAGATGAGAATCTTGAAGTCGACCAACAACGAACGATTTTCAATGTACAGTAGATCATATTTCAATCGCTCCAACATCTGAGCCAAGTTCTCTGCATACCCATACTTCACCTGACCCCAACTTGTAATGCCGGGCTTGACCTTGAGCAAATGCTTGTATTGCGGAGCCACCTCCATCAGTTGTTCGATATAGAAGCGACGCTCGGGCCGTGGTCCAACCAACGACATATCCCCCAGAAGTACATTATAAAATTGAGGTAGTTCATCGAGCCGCCATTTGCGCAGGACTCTTCCGAATGAAGTAATTCGCGGGTCATTCTCACTCGATAGTGCCGGGCCATTCGCTTCGGCGTCGACCACCATCGACCGAAATTTATAAATGATGAATGGTTTGCCCAAAAAACCTATTCTTTCTTGACGAAACATGACCGGGCCTTTTGACCCCAAGGAAACCCGAACAGCACAATACAACATGAGCGGTGCCAGGAGTATCAGGGCTATTATCGAAACAAGGACATCCACAAAGCGTTTCATGCTGCCTTGCCAAGGTGGCATCAAGTCGGGGTAGATCTCAATCAGAAGCAAGCCAAATATTTGCTGCATTTTGACGTGCCCGAGCATGATATCATACATTTCAGGAACTATTTTGATGATCACACCCTCATCCCGAATGAGGTTAACCACTTCATTAAAACGGTGGTGTTCCTGGTCGTCGAGTGCCAGCACAATTTCCTCTACCCTATGCTTGCGAATCAAGTCTGGGAGGTCCTCAACATAACCCAGGGTTGGCAAAATTCCATTGAGACTGCCGTGGGTCGATCCATTGGTAAGCCGAATACAGCCCACAAATTGGTTGCCTGTCGGCTTTCGTTGGCGCTTCATCTCTTCCAGCAAATTCCGTGCGCGTGGGTTATCGCCTACAAGCAAAGTGTTGAACGCAATTTTTCCCGCATACAACCTGCCCGAAATAAAGGACAACTGGGTGTATCTTGAGAAGAAGGTGAGGGTAAAATGAAGGAAAAATAGTACCAGAAGGCTATTGTAATAATTTGTATAACTAATGATTTGATCATCGAGAATGAGTGCAAAAAAGAGGGCCACAACCCCGATTAATGTGGCCAAAAAAGTACCCGCCAATTCATTGAGTCTCGATTTTCTGTATATGTCGCTGTAAGTACCTGAGGCGGCATACAACACCAACCAACAAAACGGCACAACAAGCAGACCTTTGATTAAATTAGAGTCGAGATCAGTCCAGTCGCTCGTATGCCAAGGGAGTCGCTCCACGTAAAGTTTGCGGTATCGGAAAAACAAAAACCAGGCAAATAAGGCCGAAAGCCAGTCCCCTACGGCGTATGCGAGGGCATCTAAACGCTTACGGCTCACCACAACAACTTCAAATTATCGAGCCAAATGGATCCAGTATTGCCTAATGACGACTCGTGTCGCGCTGTAATCAGAACGCGATAAGTATAACCCGGAGTGCGCTGGAGAAAAGGCGAAAAATTGACATATTGTTTTTTCCATTCAAGCGGAGATGGGGCAAATACTACGATGGGAAGGTCGGTGACCGAGCCGGCCGGGCCGATGATCTGCAAACCAATTTCGAATGCCTGTGAATTTCGGTAGTTCATTTCCAGAAATACGGGGAGCAACCCAACACCGGGTGGCGAAAATGCTTGAATTCCCTCTGCCTGAAAATAAGGCGCCCGTGCGTCTACCGCTATATACATCGACCGCGCACCTTCAAATACATCGGCGGGATTCTCAGTCCTGCCGATGGTGGTATCGCTCGAGGGCGACGACCGAAGGCTAAATCCCTGGCCCTCGAAATCTTCCAACCAGGTAAATTGCGTCGATGCGCGGTAGGTTACCCCAGGGGTGATGGTGTCGGTTCTGCCTGCAACAAGTTCTGCAGAGGCATTGGCTTGGGTATAAAATGGGTAAATCGACCGGGTGGCTGAAATCCCATTGAGGATAACACCTGCGCTCAATTGAAGCGCCAAAGGCCCCTCTCTTAAAATCGGAAAATGTGCGGGCAAGGGATAAACACCCTGAAGGTCTCCATCAATAAATACCCAAACATCTTTTATGTTTGAACTGCCACTTCCATGCTCAGCGTAGGTGGTCGACAAGTTGAAGCCGGGCACATAGATGTATGAAGGGATGCCCTGGTCCGCCGTATACAAACTGCAGCCGGTCAGTAAGCCTACCAAAGCACAAACCAATACACTTCTCATTCCTTTGGGAGTTCAGTAGCCTCCATTTGCGCCAATATGTCAAATGCCACCTCCAGGGCTTTGTAACCGGCCTCAACACCCACTACAGGCTGATGATCGGATTCGATGGCCTCAGCAAACAACCGCAGTTCCTCCATGATGGCGTTGGTTTCCGGTGGGCTTTTTCGGGCATGGGTGATCCAGCGGGTACCCAATTGAGGACCTAAATCGACCGGGGTGGCCGACTCTGGCGTGCTGGGTTCGCTATCACTCATGCGAAGTATCTCTGATTCACGGTTGAGAAAATCGACGGATAAATAGGCATCGGATTGGAAAAACCGCATTTTTCGCATGTTTTTCAAACTCAACCGACTGGCCGTTAAGTTGGCCACACATCCATTATGGAATTCGATTCGGGCATTGGCAATATCCGGTGTGGGCGAAACCACACAAACACCACTCGCACTAATTTTTCTTATGCCATCGCCCACCACGCTAAGCAGCACATCGATGTCATGAATCATGAGATCCAGCACAATGGACACATCAGTGCCACGCGGGTTAAAAAGGCTGAGCCTATGCGCCTCAATAAAACGGGGTTGGCGCAAATATGGTTTCACTGCCTGAAATGCGGGATTGAAACGCTCTACATGTCCAACTTGTAGCTTGATTCCCGCCTCTTGAGCCAAACGAACCAATAAACGACCTTCTTCCAATGTCTGGGTAAGCGGTTTTTCGATGAAAACATGCCTCATCCGACGAATGGCGGCCTCTGCACAGGTAAAATGTGCGATGGTCGGCGTAACGATGTCAACCACGGCCACTGATTCCAGCAATTCCTCCATTGAATTGAAGGCTGGAAGGCCAAACAATGCCGAGACCTGCTTCGCTTGCCCGGCGTCGGGGTCATAAAAACCCTTTAAATCAAAATAATCAGGGAGGGCGCGCAAACAGCGCATATGAATTTTTCCGAGATGACCGGCACCCAATACGCCGATGGATAGAGCCATAATTGAGATGATGTGCGCGAAAATAGGGTTAAAAGAGCACAAACGGCTCTTTTTACGCATAATTTATCGGTTGGCTACGGATTATCGTTGCGGCTATGGGGTTATTTTTGCCAGCAGATTCCTTCAGCCCATGTCCCCTTCGATCCCCGATAGCTTTCGTCACCAAGGCCTTCGGCAACAATTGGTCAAAGAGCTAAATGCAAAGGGCATCAGTGACGCTCGGGTTCTGGCTGCCTTAGGTCGCGTGCCACGACATGTCTTTCTCGACACTGCATTCACCGAGTTGGCCTATACCGACCAGGCCATGCCCATCGGTGCCGGACAGACCATCTCGCAGCCCTACACAGTGGCTTTCCAGACTGCGCTCCTGGGTGTGGAAGAGCGCATGAAGGTTTTGGAAATTGGTACGGGATCCGGCTACCAGGCTTGTGTTTTGGAAGAATTGGGCGCACGCGTTTACAGTATTGAACGCCAACGCGCATTGTATCATGCCACACGGGAGCGACTTCTCCATATGGGCCGTAAGATCAAGGTCTATTTTGGAGATGGTACTTTGGGTTTGCCTTCTTTCGCCCCTTTTGACCGCATTATTGTGACGGCGGGCGCTCCCGTTGTGCCTCAGACATTGATACTGCAACTAAAGATAGGTGGTTCCATGGTCATTCCGGTAGGCGATGAAGAAAGTCAGAACATGATGCGCATCACACGCACTTCAGAATCTGACGTTGTGCAAGAAACATTTGAGCAGTTTCGTTTCGTGCCCCTTCTTGGCCAGGAAGGCTGGCGCGATAGCCGTTGAATGGGACTTTCATCGACGCCGTAACCAGTTCATCGGCGGACAAAATACCTATGTTTTCTGTTTCTTTTTGCGGGCTGCGGGAAATAAAATGTTGTTCAGAATGAGGCGGTAGCCGGCCGAATTGGGATGTAAGCTCAAATCGGTTGGGGGCTCGCCCACGAGGTGTTGATAATCTTCCGGATCGTGACCGCCAAAGAAGGTCCAGGTACCCTTTCCGTAAGAACCGTGAATATACCGGGCCTCGCCCAAGCTGCTGGTCTCACCCATGACCAAGACATCACTTTTAATCAGTTCTTTGCGAAACGCTGTTGTTTGTCCCATAAACCCCTTTATAACCCGTTCGTGGTTTTGGGTGAGCATGGTAGGAATGACATCCCATTTGGCAGAGAACTCAAATAAAGCAAAGAAATCGTTTTGCTCCTGAAGGAAACCGCGCGTAGCTGTCACGTCAATATCTGAAAATTCATATTCCAATGGATTTTTTTTGAGTTGAAAATCCTTGAAGGCAAAAGTTTTTGCAAAATCCAGCTTTTGATTCGCTGAAGGGTCGATGGCATCTCCATCGTACATATGCTCACATATATCGACCCCTTCTGCAGCCAGGGCGATATCGTAGGAATCGGTGGCCGAACACATGGCAAACAGAAAGCCCCCCCCCGTCACAAAGTCGCGAATGCGGGCTGCTACGGCTCCTTTAAGCTGAGAAACTTTATCAAATCCATGTTTTTGGGCCGTTGCCTCAGCCAGGCGCACTTCGTTTTGATACCACTCCGCGTTACGGAAAGATGCATAGAACCGGCCAAACTGACCGGTAAAATCCTCATGGTGCAGGTGCAACCAATCATACAGAGGAAGTTTTCCTTGCAGCACTTCATCATCATATACCTTCTCATACGGGATTTCCGCATAAACCAGGGCCATAGTAACGGCATCGTCCCAAGGCAATTTATTCGGTGGCGTGTATACAGCGATTTTGGGTGCCACTTCCAATTTCACCACCTCCATATTGGTTTCGGGATCCGAAATCTCCGACAATATCCGTCCGTATGTCGCCTCAGGGATCACCTCGTAGCTCACCCCCCTCACCCGGCATTCTGTTTCGAGCGCAGCGACTTGCGGCAGGCAGAAGCTACCGCCACGGTAATTGAGCAGCCAACTGATGTCTTGTCCTTGCTTCAAACTCAAATATGCTATCCCATAAGCCTTCAGATGATCGCGTTGCTGTCCGTCCATAGGAATCAGAATTCGCGCACCCCAAACATTCATGGGCAGGGCAAACAAAAGCAGCAGTGCCCATTGAGGAAGGTGTAAACGGATACCTGACATATCAATGGTTGTTGCTGGCGATGCCGTGACTGGAATATTCATGGATGACGTTATTGGAATCGACGTATATAAACACCACATCGATGCCTTTTAGTTCACCGCTTTTGCGACGGGCTTTTTCGAATCCCATCACCATGAAAGCAGTTGCCCAGGCATCGGCTGACATGCAGTCTTCAGCCAAGACGGAAGCGCTCAGGAGATCACTCTCGATGGGGTAAGCGGTGTGGGGACTCAGGGTATGCACCACTTTTCGACCGCCTATCTCTTTAAAATTTCGGTAATTACCAGAGGTTGCCATACTCCGGTTGATGATGGGAAGGGCACGGTGAACCATCCTCTCCGATCCCGATTGGGGCTTCTCTATGCCCACTGTCCATGGCCTATCCGGACTTTTGCTGCCTTGAGCCCGTACCTCCCCACCAATTTCTACAATAAAATTGCGTATGTGCCGCGACATCAAGTAGGCTGCTACTTGGTCGACCCCATAACCTTTTGCAATAGCACTCATGTCCAGTTGCGCTTTGGGATGAAATTTCAAGATGCTGTCTGCTGTTAGCTTGAAATTGTGCAGTCCAATATAGGTTCTGATTGAATCAATGGTACTTGAATCTGGGAGCTTGTGTGTCTGCTTGGTGCCAAAACCCCAAACCTCGGTAAGTGGACCCACCGACGGATCGAATGCGCCCTCACTTTGATGGTTGATCTCGAGCGATTGAATAAAATTAGTGCGAAGATGCGCATCAACTATACCCCCATGCAGACTTTGGTTGAGCTTTGAAATCAAAGAATGAGGAATGTAGGTCGATAGGGATTCATTGACCTTCTGTAACAAACTATCGATACTCTTTTGGAGTTGGGCTACAGAATCTCCAGCGTAACGAACCGAATAAGTTGTTCCCATGGTTGCGCCTGTGAGGTCATGAAGTGGTGGCCCGTCACCCTCACCGGTGGAACATGAGGTTATTGCCATGAAACCACCAATCAAAAGGAGGAGGTTCATCGTTTTGGCTGGAAACAAGATCCTTAAATGTGAAAAGTGAATTAAAAAATCAGGCGCGTTCATGCTTCAATTAAGGCTAGGATGGGTTGGTGCACCACTCAACCAATTGTAGGGTTCGCCTAAATCGATTAAAAACTGCGCCCACTGAGACCGAGAACCCTCATCCGGTAAAAAATTTGGGTTATAGTGACCTAAAATCCAAAAGTGTTCATCGAATTCATGTTCAAGTTGCCTTGGCGACCATCCGGCATAACCCAAAAAAAAATACCATTTTGACTGGTCCAATAGACCCTCATTCGCCAATTTCATGGCCTTAGCTGGATGAGCATTCCACCAAATACCAGGTCTTATCTCAGTACTGTCTGCCAATCCGGCCGACTGAACCTGAACCATGTGAAGGGTATCGTCCTCAACCGGTCCACCTGTCCACACGGGCACATCCCAACCCGCGAAGCCGGGCAATAACTCACCCAGCCTAAACCCACTGTATTCATTTAAAACAAAAGCAACGCTACCAGAACGGCTGTGTTCGGCCAGCAAGAGCAGCCTTCGGTGAAAGGGTGCATCGGATAGGAATGGGCAGGCTGCCATCAAGGTGCCAGCAACCAAGGTTTGATTCAGGCGGTGGGCTTGCTTCGGGTTATGTTTGGGTTGCATAAATCAATTGGTCAAATTAACGATATATTTGGCGTAATAGTTTGCCTTAAACATGAAAAACGATAATCCAGTGCATTCAGTTGGTCAATTGAGGATGGAATATGAGCACGGCACGCTACTCGAGTCGGATCTTCCCATGGAACCGCTCGAATTGTTCGATCAGTGGATGCGCGAAGCCATCAATAGTGGTCAACCTGAACCCCACGCCATGCATTTGTCGACCATCGATGTGGATGGAATGCCCGCTGGCCGGATTGTTTTGCTCAGGGGATATGATGTGCGGGGCCTCACCTTCTACACCAATTACTCGAGCGATAAAGGACAGCAATTAGAAGCAAACCCCCGGGCAGCTGCCACTTTTTTTTGGCCGCAAAGTGAACGTCA
This sequence comes from uncultured Bacteroidota bacterium, assembly GCA_903908015.1. Taxonomy (GTDB): domain Bacteria; phylum Bacteroidota; class Bacteroidia; order UBA7662; family UBA7662; genus F1-60-MAGs140. The sequence goes on along the minus strand of CAIVQI010000256.1, from coordinate 6,652 downwards.
GATTCGCGTTACCGGATTCGTTACGCGTGTTGATGCTGCTGAAAGTGACGCGTATTTCCAATCACGGCCCAGAGAAAGCCGTTTGGGTGCCTGGGCCAGCGCACAGAGCCAGGTGTTACCAAATCGTGAAACACTGGAGTCGTCTATGGAGGCCATGAGGATGAAATACCCATCGCCCTTGGACATACCGCGTCCACCGCAATGGGGCGGATACCGGATAAAACCCATCCAATACGAATTTTGGCAAGGCCGGAGGTCGCGACTGCATGATCGACTGAAATATTCAACTAATGATGCTGGAGCCTGGACCATCACACGCCTCTCACCTTAGCGCAAAAAATCACTCAAATACGTTCACCTATGATAGAAACCATACAACGCCCGGAGATTCAATCTCCCACTACACGTTACAGGATAGCCCTGGTAGACGATCACCGGATCCTACTGGATGGCCTACAATGGATCATTGGCAACTTCACTTTTGTTGATGGGGTCGAATCATTTTCCAGTGGTTCGGATTTACTGGCTTCTATGGAAGCAGGGAATGGCTATGATCTCATCATTTCTGATATCCGAATGAGTCCGATGGGTGGACTCGAATTACTTGAACGGATCAAGGAAAAAAATCCTCTGCAAAAAGTACTGATCATGACCATGTATGACAGCAGGCATATGCTTCGTGATGCCTATGTGAAGGGTGCGAATGGTTTTATTTCTAAGGAAGGCGACCAAAAAAACCTTGAGGAGGTTGTTTGGCGCATAGTCCAAGGCGGCATGCATTGGTTGGAGGAGCCCAATGCCGAACGAACCGTTGATCTTCCCAACTTCACCCGTCGTGAGCGTGAGGTGCTCAGTTTGGTAGCGCAAGACCTCAGTTCGAAGGAAATCGCAACCAAATTATGCTTGAGTGTGGAAACGGTTTCGACACACCGCAGGAATATTTTAGAAAAAGCAGGACTACGCAGCAGTGCCGCATTGGTATCGTATGCCATGAAACACCATTTGCTGCCATAACACAGAAGCACCCTTTGAAGCGCCTATCTTGAAAGGTCATTTTATTCGCATCAGGGCCCTGTCATTGGGGTTAGCCTGGCTGATCAGCCATACGTGGGTGGCTTATGGAGGGTCTGTAATCACACTACCCATCGATTATGGTCGGCCAACCCACCTTCATCAAATACCCTTTTATCCTGAACCAACGCTTAGCATTGGTCCTGAGGAGATGAAGCGATTGTTTTCTACCCCAAGTTTGGCTGAAAAATTGTTGCGGGTCGAACAAGATCAAATCGCCATCGCTCAAACCGCTTATTGGGCGATGATCGACATACACAATCCCTCTGATTTCAACCAAGATTTAACGATTTTCTTGAACAATCCGTTTCTGGATTCCGTGGAATTTTTTAGGGATGACGGCCTTGGGTTATACAAAGCCGGTATGGCCGGCACTTTGGTGGATCTTCCTCGCTGGTCGCATCCCGATCGATTGCCGTCTTTGCCCATACTGGTGAAGCCCAAATCCCATGTAAAACTGATGATTCGCGTGCGCAACACCCTGAGCACCCGAATGATTTCGCCCATTTACGTGGCCACCTCCACGTCTTATGCAGAATTCCGTCTCAAAGAGAGCACCCTATGGTCTTTGAAATTGGGCATTCTTCTGTGCCTCGCGCTTCTCGCTCTGTTATTGGCCCTCACAGAAGGGAAGCTCATTTATATCTGGCCAGCCATGGTTGCGTTTACCCTTGGGCTACTTGCGTTAGTCAAATCGGGCCATGCCCGTGAATTTGGATGGCTCATGCGTGGTGGCACGGCCAATCATGTGGCCTGGGTATTGGTTGTGATCCTGTATGTCTTATATCTTCGTTTCGGCATGGCATTTTTGCGCACCCAACGTTCCGTGCCAATGATTCATCGGTGGTTGAATGGAATCAGCGTAGGGGTGGCCATCAGCATTCCCATTTATGCCATTTTTTGGCCCTACCTGAAAGACTGGCGGTACAGCCTCATACCCGCGATGATGATTTTACAACTACCTGGTCTATTTTTATTATTATGGTCTTGTATTTTCGCATATCCCTTAGCCAAAAACCGTTCCCTTGCCCTTTTTTTAGCTACCTTAAGCCTCATCATTGGTGGATTTTTGGAGGCCTATGGTACCCGACCCTGGATCAAAATGCTCGATTTATTCGGATTTTCTGTTTTCCCTGGGGCGTTAATTTCCCTGGGAATCATCACATGGGAATCGTTTTATGAACTGTATTTACAGCGAAAACGAAGGGAACAATTATCGAATCTGCTTCTAAGAAAGCAACAGGAAATAGAGCGCTATTTTGTTCTGGGTCAGGAAGCAGAACGCAGAAGGCTCGGCCGAGAGCTTCACGATCATTTGGCGGCACTTCTGTTGAATGCCCGCATGATGATGCCCTCGAACCTGGAAGATCAAGTCAAATGGAATTCAAAAGATTGGGAAGGATACCGAAGGGGACTGACCTCACTCGACCAGGGCTTGAATGAGGTTAGGGCCCTCACCTATCAAATGGATCCTCAACCCATGAATGTACCCGCCCTAAAAGAAGAACTTAACCGATTGTTAAAAAACCTGAATATAACACGGCCGTCGTGTGCGTTTCATCTCGATTTCGACATTGACCACATCAATCTTGATTCTTCCATCGCGCTAGATTTATATAGAATCATCCAAGAATGTTTATCCAACATCCTCAAACATTCCGCTGCGACCTCCGTCTATGTTGAGTTGACCCAAGAGGATGACCGCATACAATTGTGTGTGACCGACAACGGGGTGGGCTTTGAATTGGCAAAATCCAGTGGGGGAATTGGTCTAAAGAGTATTCGAAACCGCTTAAACCGGATGAAAAATCACGTTGTCCGCATTGAAAGCGCGTTGGGCGATGGAACGAGCGTGTATGTTAGCTTTACCAATGATGCGGGGGAAGTCAGCTTGGCAGGTCCGAGAAATATGGGTTAAAGCCCATTTTTATCGGGTGGCATAACGCTCAGGTGGAAAAATGGAAACGTGAATATTTTGGTGATTCCGCTGGGATTCGAACCCAGGACCCATACATTAAAAGTGTATTGCTCTACCTGCTGAGCTACGGAATCTAATGAACGAAGCAATTTAGACGTCTGCAGATCGCTAAAATCGGGTGCGTCTTGCGGTTCGCTTTATGCGGGTGCAAAGATACGGTATTTTAGCGATTATTCATCATATGGGCAACGAAACTCACCGAATAAGATCCACTACCCCCTTCAGGGTTCTGCGAACACCGTTTTTTTGTACTGCCCGAATGATGTAAGGGTAAGTACCGGACGGAAGCGGCATACCCTGTTGCGTGCCATCCCAATAGACCCGAGGGGCAACATCATGATGAACCAACCGCCCCCATCGATCAAAAATGGAGATTGACAAAGTTTCAAAACCGTATGTAAAGCCAGTAAAAACATCATTGACTCCATCCCCATCAGGCGTAAATGCTGTCGGCAGTCGTATTCCAACAGAATCGATCCAAATATCCGATTGGGCGGTATCGAAGCACGATGGGTCGTCGCCATCAATCCGCAAGACAATGGTATATCGCCCAGGGCGCATATATGTATGCACTGGGGCGGGCAATGTGCTTGTGCCCCCGTCACCGAATGTCCACAAATAGCGACTGACCGATGCACCCGAACTGAGTTGGGTGAAAGCAACAGTCTGCGGGGCATAACCTGTATCCGGACTAAATCCAAAGGCTGCTTGTAGGGGTTCATAAACAACTTGAATCGTATCAGCCAAACTCGAACATGGCGGATCAAATGCACGGACCCAAAGCGTCTGACTCTGCCCGGCGAAAAAACTAATTTGTCGGCTGGTGTCGCCCGTACTCCAAAGAAAGCGCGCTTGGGGGGGCGCTTGTGCCGTAAATGTAAGTTGCGTTGGCGAGCAAATGGTTCGGTTCGGCCCTGCATCCACGGAAAGTGCGGTATATGGAATCAGGCGGAGACTATCACGCAACCGACAACCTGCGGTATCGGTCAACTCCAGGTATACCCATCGGGCTTGCATTGATGCAAACTTCTGGCCAAAAGCAGTTGAAGATATGATCTCTGGATCTGAACTCCATAGTACACTTAAATAGCCCGAAACGGGTACACTGATTCGTGCGGTATCTCCCAAGCAGTAGCGATAAATCGCTCCAGAAAACACCCTTCTGGGGACGTTCACCCGTACCCAAACGCTGTCGGTTACCGGGCAACCAAGCGAATCGGAGGCGACTACCCGATACCAACGACTCGATGGGGGTGAAACCCTTATTTGCGCGGATTGATGACCGCCACCCGAATACAATGAATCCCATTCGTAATAACGAGCGCCAGCAGCCGTTAGGGTTACGGAGTCACCCAAGCAAATAGCGGGGGGTGTTTGAAGCTGCAGGGCTGGGATCGGCTTCACAATGATGTTTCGGCCGATGGTGTCGGTTCCCACACAACTACTGATGCGCTGGGTAACCCTATAGGTACCTGGGGCCGGAAACGAATAAGCGGGATTGGGCAGTGTCGATTGTGCACCGGGAACACCAAAATCCCACAAAAAAGTACCACTCAGTGTTCCAGTAGAAAAAAATTGTACGGGCACCCCCATGCAGACAAAAGTGTCGGGGTATTGGGTGGCAAAGCCTGCTACGGGCTGTACATACTGTAGGTCGATTTTAAAAACAGCCGCGTTACAGTTCAGTGAATTGTTGGTGGCAGACCAGGCACTTGGAGTGGTGGGAAAATCGTCGTTTCCTCCCCCACAACCCGCACAAACCGCATGGTAGATCACCCCGTCGCGCGAAAATCGACAGGTACCACCATCGACATGCTCCCGCGAGAGTCCACCTCCAAAAAAAGAACCATACAACAACGAATCCAAATTAGATTCGAAAACCATCACATACATATCGTGGTGATCAGTGGTGGCCTGTAACCGCTGTGTGGTGACGGGCAGGCCCACCATAGACGAAACATGGATGTTTCTGGCCGTATTCACTGAGCCGCCCCATCCGGTTAAATAAACTTTCCCACATATATCGACCATGAAGGCTGTGGGTGAGAAATTGGGCCCTACTGAATTCGCACCGATCATCGTGCCCCGGAGCAGACTGTCGAGATCCGAACTAAACACCTGTATAAAGTGCTTGCCTCCTGTATTATTATATATTCCATTGGGCGTCACGGCCAGAGCAGTAGTACTGATTCCTGTAACATATACCCTACCCTCGGCGTCCTGATCAAGCAAATAGGCTTGCTGATAGGATGCGTTGCCTAAAAAAGTCCCAAATACGGGTGGCCCCCCAGTGGTGCGGATCGCCAAAAGAAAACCATCGCCCCCACCCTGGTATTGGGGGATGTAGCCTCCCATAGCGGAGGAAATCGGAAAGTTACTGCTGAACGTACTGCCTGTTATGTAGACCGTATCTACGCCCATAGCCCGAATGCCATAGATGGCGTCTTGTTGACTGCCACCCAAATAGGAGGCATAAATCAGGCTATCGAGGTTTGCAGATAACTTCACCAGAACCCCGTCTTGTATGCCAGCCATCGACTGCTGATGCCCTGATAGACTGGTGGGGAAGTTCGTGGAGGTCGTATTTCCCACAATCAGTACCCGGCCCGCTGGATCGAGGGTGATCTCCCCGCGGTTGTTGTCGCCATAGTTAAACCAAAGTGCATTCAAATTTTGCATCTGTGCACTTCCGAAGTTTTCGCCGTCCATTCCATTACCACCGAGGTAGGTCGAAGACAGCAATTGGGTGCCTGTTGGGTTTAATCGTGACACAACATAGTCCATCCCACCATTGTGCGTGGGATCAAAACCGAAGGCCGGGTAGTTGGTGGACAGGCTCTTGCCCAAAATATAAAGACGATTCTGTGCATCCGAAACCAGACTCAGCAGGGTATCGCCCGATGTACCACCCAAATGGGTGCTGAAGATTAGGCTTGTGGCATCGGGGGCATATTTGCTAACGACCATATCTGTTCCGCCATTGAAGCTGATGTCATAGGCACCAATGCTCGTGGGATAGCCCACATCGAATACGATTCCACCTAAAAAAATTGAACCGTCTGAAGCGTATGTGGCTGAAAAACCCCAATTATCGGCGGTTGAGCCGCTGTAGGTACTCCCAACCAACACTGGGTCGAGGACGAGCACGCTGTTGACCGGCCAGTGCCCCACTTCAAAGCCCCAACATGATCCTTTCCTATTCAAGCTCATGGTCACTGCTTGTTCTCCACCCTCTGCGGCTATGGACCATGCCCGTGGTGCTTCCTCCATGATGGGGTGTATTTTGGAATGATAGGTGATCGTTTTTCTATCCTTCAGTACCCACTCGATCCCTTCAATCCGGCAACGAATCTGATCGGGATGTGCACCTGGACGAACCCTAAACTCGTATTTGAAGCCCCCTGTGGTCTGAATGTTGAGGTCTATGCCCGGATAAAAATCGGAGAGGGTCATGCTGCGCGATGGGACGAGTGCACCCACCCATTTATTGGGATCATTTCCCAAAAAATAACTCACGGCATGCGCACCTTTGTTTTGATAGGTTGGCTGTCCGGAGAAACCACTGCCCTCAAAAATACTCTGCCATGAGTGGACTGGCAGACT
>CAIVQI010000255.1 GCA_903908015.1 uncultured Bacteroidota bacterium | reverse complement strand
CGGCCTGTTCGATTTGCGCGCGACGGGCTTTGAGTGCGCCGCGCTCGGAACGAAGGAAGAGGGGGAGGGTCACCTGAAGGCGCGACATCGATTGCAGGGCCGGACTGCTGCCATCCACCTGAGGTAGGCCCTGGACGCGGCCCATTTCCCATTCTACGCCGGGCAGCAGACGGCTTGCCAGCCAGCGCTCTTCCAGTTTTTGCCGATCAATCCCCAAATCCTGCCGCGCCAACTGAGGATGCTCTTGCAACCATCGGCTCATCAGCGACGAATCAAGTTGTGGGGGGGCAGCAAATTGATCGGTAAAAGGCACAAACGGAAGCGATTGCAAATACAGCTGATGGGTACTGTCCCACAGGTAATAGGCCGCTTCAAAGCGGTATTCGATCAGTTTGGTTTGGGTTTGTTGCCACTTTTGGAGCCAGGTGAGGCGCTGCATCGAGGCTTCGGTGGTATCGATGGCGGCTCGTTCCCCCAAAAGCCATGCGGTGCGCACATTGGAAAGAATTGTATCTGATATTTCCAGGGCCTCTTGGTAGATGCGCAGCTGTCTGTGGGCTGTTTCCCACTCAAAAAACGACTTGGCGGCTTTGTGGAGGAGGTCATTGAGCATCAATTGCTGGTCGAATAAAGTCGATTCAGCGAAAAGGCGGGCCGATTGGAGGTCGGTTCGTCGGCGGTTAACCCAACCTTCACGGGTTATGGGGATGCGTACGCCCGCCATCCACTGACCTTCGGGTGTGGTGATGTCGTAGGGGTTCACCGAACTACCGGTGTTGCGCTCCCAGCTTCCGTAGGTCTGAACTCCGATGGGGGAGGTCCAACTGAATCCGGCATCAGCCATGTCATACGACAGTTTATCCGTTGATGATTTTTCAGCCCATTTTAAGTTGAGTCGCGGGTCAAAAGCCCCTTTAGCCTCCTGCACACGTGCCCATCCTATGCGCACCAAGAGGTCCGATTGGCGGGCCACAGGATGATGGAGGTATACCCGCGCGAGGTAGTCGGCCAAGTGAAGTGTGTCATCAGGGCCAAGCCCTGAGTGAAATCTAGTGATTCGCGACTGCAAAGCCGAATCGGAGCCCGAAAAAGCTGATTTTCCGTTGGTACGACAGATGGTTGGGATGGCTGGGTAGTGCGACCCATCTGCGTGTACCGATGCTGATGCCGACATCCAATGACTCCCCCCCTGTGCCCATAGATGAAAGAGCACCCAGAAGGTGGTCATGATGAAGCGGGTCGACAAAACGGCAGCGGGATGCATCATCATGTCGTGCGATCAAGCAGGCTTTTTCTCGGCTGGGGCCTCTTTCATCTCGTAATAATCGGGCGGGAAACCATTGAGTTGGCGCCAGATTTCATACCAAATGGGTACGTCGTTGAGCAAGGCGATGCCACTGGCACCGCTACCCACACGGAGTGCAGCAGGCCAGGGCTTATCATCGGGATCGGGCGACACTAATACGCGGTAGAGTCCATTCTTACTGGTGAATGGATCGACAGCGATCACCGTTCCGCCAAATGTACCAAATGAAATGCCCGGCCATCCACTAAAAACCACCGCTGGCCATCCATCAAACAGGAAGCGTACCTTTTGTTTTTTGTGAAGGAGGGGGATGTCGACCGGACGAACATACATTTCAACGGCCAGACTGGGGTGTATGGGGGCAATGCTCACTATTTCTTCACCGGCACTCACCAGTTCGCCCAAGCCCGTCTTCCTCGCTTGGGTAATTACACCGTCTTGTGGGGCCAGTAACCAATAGAGACCACTTCGTACCGCATAATTCGCGTATTGATTGCCAAGTTTGTCGAGGCTGGCCCGTGATTTGAATAAAGCAGTTTCGGTCTCAAATAGCTCACTGCTCACTTTGGCAATTTTCTCCTGAAATTCATTTTCGAGTGTGGTGAGTTCCATTTCGGCATCGAGTATGGCGTTGCGACTTGCCAGCACGCGATTTTCTACCGTTATGCGGCGGGCCTCGGCTTCTTGTGCCCGTTGGCGACGTGCCTCATATTCGGTAAGGGGTTGCAATCCACCTTCATAAAGCTCACGTGAGCGCTTGTACTGCTGTTGGGTGATGTTCTCCTGCATCATTGCGGCCTGCAGTTCTGAACTATCGCTGTTTACCTTCAAACGCGTTTGGGCAAGCTGAATGGAGGCTTGTTTGATTTTATTGATTCGGGTGGCATCCAGGGCCTTGAGTTGCGCGCGCAGGGCGTTGATTTTCGACTCATAGGAGCCCACGGTGGAGGCACCGGCCTGGATTTGCCTGCGTGTATTGTCGAGCAGAAGGGTGTCGAAGTAGTCTTCCTTGATCTCCGAAATGTGCAAGAGGGTGTCTCCTTTTCGGACCGTATCCCCCTCTGCCACATACCAGTGTTCGATCCGACCACCAATCACAGATTGAAGGGTTTGCGGACGCTGATCAGGCCTTAGGGCTGTGATTTGTCCACGCGACCGTATGTTTTGGGTCCACGGGAGAAAAGTGAAGAGCACGAAAGCCAAGGTGAGGCCCAAGACGATTTTCCGAAAACGATCGGGCGGCTTGTTTTCGGTGAGGTGGCGGTAGGAACGATACTGATCCAGTTGCTCCTCCCTGAGAATGGGCTGGTTGGAAATGGTGAGCATGGTTTGGTCAGTGTTTGGTTGCTTCGGATGGCGGGGAATTGAGGATTCGGCCCGCATCCATCCACAGTTTCCTGGTGCATTTGGCCACCAGATCCTGATCGTTAGTGCAAGCCACCAAGGTCCATGGCCCCCCGGCAAGGAGTTCATAGAGAGGATTTTTCTCGTCGGCCGTCATCCCACTAAATACGTCTTCATATACCAGCAGCTCGGGTTGGCTCACCAAACAACGGGCCAGGATGACGCGCTTGCCCAGACTGGGCGATAGGGGTTTGGCGTCCGATGAAAGGATGGTATACATGCCCTGTGGGAGTTTTCGGGTGGCCTCCTCTAAACCAACGCGGGCGATGGCCGCTTGTACCTCATCGGCACTGTACCCACGGCCAAGGTCAATGTTCTCGAACAGGCTGCCCATCATCACTTCCTCGCTCTGCAGGCAATGGCCCATACGCACATATAATTCGGTTGGGTTGATGTGTTCCAGCGCGAATCCGTTCACAAACACGGTTTGCGGTGGGGGTTCATAGAGTCTGGTAATGAGCTTGATGAGGGTAGACCGTCCTGCACCGTTCCGCCCGGATATAGCCACTTTATCGCCTGGCTGAAGGTTGAGGTCAAGGTTATTGATGAGGGGTTCCGCTGAATCGTCGTATTGGAAACGCAGGGACCGAATCTCAAGGCGAATGGGCCCTGCGAGCGATCGCGACAAGCCTCCCTCGGCATAGGTAGGTTCCTCGTGCATCGGTAACTCGGTGATTTGTCCCACTTTCTCAATGGAAGTAAGCAGGTCATACACCCCGTCGATTTGAAAAATTATTTTTTCTGTGGCCGACATAATAAGGAGTACGATGATTTCAGCGGCCACAAATTGACCCAGGTTGATGCGTTCCTCTTTCAGGAGCACGGCGCCGATGATCAAGAGGAAAAAGGCCATGAGCGCCTTCATCAACACCAAACCCCAGTATTGCATTTTGAGAATGGCGAAGTGCTTCTCGCGTGATTCCAGGTACTGCCCAAGTTGCCGGTCGATGTAAGCGCGTCCTGGGGCGTGACTTGGCATCAATTTGAGGGTGTTCAACAGGCCGGCCATCACCTCCATACGGAATACGAGGTCATATTTGTGCTTGGATGTTTCCAGGCTTAGTTTGAGTCCCCTTTCGCCGGTGTAGCGGACAACAAGATAGATAAGCACAAAAATGATGACCGCCAATACGATGAAAACGGGGTGATAGAGGGCCAGAAGCATGAGCCCAAGCAACAGCTGTAGGGTGGCCGTACTAAAATCCATGAGCAGCTTTTGCATTCCTTTTTCGATGGCAATGATGTCGAAAAAGCGGTTCATCAGTTCGGGCACGTGTTTTTTGGCGATTTTCTCGAGTTGCAGGCGGGGCAAGCGGTGAATGAAGTCGAATGCGCCGCGTACCACAATGTGTTTGCGAATGTGTTCACTGGTGATGAGTTGCATGATGTTCATCCAGCCACTGAAAAGGAGACCGCCCACCACCAGAAATACGAGAACGTAAACTGAGGTCGAGAGCTGGCCGGTCATCAGAAATTGAATAACGGCTTGAAGTCCGAGCGGCAGACTCAGCGAGATGAGACCGTTGAGCAGGGCATAGGAGTAGAGCTGACGAATTTCGGGTCCAAATTCACGAAGCAATCGGAAAAATCTTCCCAGCGGGGTCATACAATTGATGGGTGGTTTGGGCTAGTTATCGGTTCGTGCAACGTATAATTGTCTGTTTTATTGTAGGTTGTCCAAGGTGAGGATTCGTGGGCAGCAATAGTGGGTAGAAGGCGGCAATATAAACACGCTGTAGGGCTATGTGGTTTTGAATTTTGTGATTTTTGATTATGCGGCCGATTTGTGTTGATGAGATGGGATGGATGCGTTTTTCTTGTAAGAGAGGATGGGCGTTGGTTCGGTTGGCCGCTCACGCGACCACTCAGGTCCATTGTGGTTGACGCCCAGTATTTGTTCGGCGAGTTGGTCGAGGTCTTGATCGGGGTGACCGTCGGTAAGGCTGCGCATGAAGACGGTGAGGTCTTGTTCGGGCTTTAGCCCAAGTTTTTTGCGCAAGCGGTTCCGTGATTTACTGACACCGGCGGCCGAGATATTGCGCAACTGGGCAATTTCTTTGTTGGGGAGGTCCAGGTATAAATAGCCTGCAAGGCGAATGTCTTCATCACTCAATCCGGTGTTCAGCTGGGTGAGCACTCGTTCGAACGAGGGGGGGAGCCGCTGCAGGAGTTTGTTGTCGAACCGAGCGGACAGTTCGGCCGTTCTACACGCCTGCTGCAAATTTTTGGCTAAGGTCGACAGCTCAGACGTGTTCATAGCGGCCGGCAGGAGCTCTGCGGTGAAACGATCGAGCAACTTTTCTCTTTGCTCGAGTCGGTTGCGCAATTGGAGGGCTTGCTTTTCTCGTAGGATCTGCTCGGTGCGCAGGCGATTGATGTGCGCTTTCAGCTGTTCGATTCGTTGAAGGAAGTTGGTCACCTCGTTTTCATAATGCTCGCGCTGGGTGTGCATTGCGGTTTGGTGGTTGCGTTTGAGGTGAAGGTTCGTGTAGTGCATATTGAATCTCATGTACAAGAGGTAGAGCAGTAAGGGTACAACAATCACTGCGCTGAGACTAATGGGCAGTGGTGTATCGGGGTTGAGTTGACTTATATCAGACAACATTGGGGTAGTTTTACTGTACGGATCCTGTCGCACTTGGCCACGGTATGCGGGGTGAGCCGGTCGTAGATTCAGGTATCGGTTGAGCGAGACGGGGTCGGCCACTGTGGGGGGTGACTTTACAATGACTTCCTGGAGTAAACGTGATTGTACGGCGTTTGTCATACTGCGAAACTAGAATTCCAGGGGCAAATTTGCACATTGAAAACAAAGAACAGATGCGGTATTGTTGTCATTTTTTCGTCTATCTTTTTATATTAATGATTTTTGTGCTGGGCGTGAAGATGGTCGGTGCGGCAGATGTTCGACTCGCTCAGATCCGATTGGGGCCGCGCGATTCCTTGGCGGGCAGAACGTCTGTTTTGGCCGACTTGTCGTGGCGCAAAGCATGGCGGTGGCCGCCCGCGGTAGCCTGGGGAGGGGTGTCATCGGGCCATGATGCTGTCTGGGTGTTTGGCCGGTTCCGACAGGGTATGTACGACCCCGAATGGTCGAATTTATCGGCTGCATCCGGTGATTCGGTATTGCAACTGCCCCATACCCGAGGGATGTCTGCACTCCGCCCCGGAATGCCATTGCAGAAGATTGAAGGATCAGGCACTTGGCCAGCCCATACAGAAGTCACCTGGGTAGATACGCTGCTTGGACGTGTTGGATTTCGACCTGCCCTAACCGAGGCCATCCATGGTGCGCGGATCATGGCCCAGCGCATTTGGGAACCCATACTTTGGGATGCCGGGTGCAGTGTGGAGGCTGATGCCGGAGGTCTGGCGGTGGAATGGGAATGCGCTACGGCACGGGTTGAACAACCCATACACCCGGTTCACAATCCCATAACCGGAGTGTGGGTCCGACTTGCCAATGCGGGTCGTGTGGCGTTCTTGGAGGTTGCCCTAAAGCTCCCGTGGAACTACCGCGCTGCGGGGGTGCCTGACGATTCCTATCTGGATGTACAGCTGTTTGCGATAGAGATGGTGTCGGTGGCCGGTGGCCCATACTGCTTGGGTGATGGCAACGCTTCTGGCGGATTTAGCCCTGTACGGATTGGCCATCCTGCTCCAGCAAGAGGCGCTCAATGGTCCTCGCCATGTGGTTGGGAAGGCCCTCAGCCACCTGGTTTACCAGCGCTTCCCGCCACATATCCCAACGGATGGCGTGCATTTTATGTGGCCAAATATGAGGTGACGCAGGGACAATACCGCGATTTTTTAAATGTTCTGACGTTCCAACAGCAAAAGGCCCGTACCCATTCATCGCCTGCATCACCCCATCGCACGGCAGCGTTGAATGCCTCCATCCCTGAGCGGAACGGATTGGTGGTCTACCTGCCAGGTGATTCCACCCATCAGCTGCCGGCCGTGTATGGATGCGATCTCAACAACAATGGGGTGGCCGATGAGCCAGAGGATGGGGAGTGGATCGCCTGTGGTGGGTTATCTTCCGATGACGCGCTGGCCTTTGCCGATTTCACCGGACTTCGTGTGCTCACCGAAATGGAGTGGGAAAAGGCGGGGCGTGGACAAAAACAAGGACTTCCGGGGGATCTCCCGTTTGGTGCTTTTCGTCCGATGACGGCACGTGGTGGTCGAATGAGCCAGGTCACCCGGATCCATAGGCCCGATAGTTCCCTTGTTGTCTACCAACTGCATACATTCGACTCCTCTGGTGTCGATTCATTTGTGGTGGAGGAGCTGGGAAGTGAAGGTCGTGTTGAATACTGGATTGTGGGTGGAGGAGGGGCCGGTGCTTCCTGGGGAGGGGACGGCGATCGGGCTGGCGGCGGCGGCGGGGGTGGACAGGTTTTATCGTCCGGCGACTGGGGGCGATTGCTTTTGAGTCACCGAAGTTACGGGATCACGGTTGGCCGCGGTGGGGTCGATACCTGTCACCTTGGCGATCCGGTGGGTTGGACGGGCAGTGGTGAGCCCAGTGTGGCGTTCGGACTACAAGCAGCGGGTGGGGGTCGCGGTGGTGTGTTTGGTGGGTTTACAGGAGGTTCTGGCGGCGGCGGTGGCGGTTTGATGCAGCCTTCTATCCTGCATTCAGGAGGTGAAAGCCGTTATTCGGGCCTGGGTGGGCATAACGGAGGTAACGGTGGGATAATGGCTACAAACGGGGTTCCCGTTGCATGGTTGGGTTTAGCAGGTGGGGGCGGTGGGGCCATGGAGCGTGGACAAAACGGTGGTTCGGTGCTTGGGGGAGGAGATGGTGGGGCGGGTGTTTGGAGTGACTTTGGTGAATTGCCCCGTTGGTATGGTTGGGGTGGTGGGGGCGCTTCCCTGTTGGGATCAGGGGGTGCAGATGGACGGGGTATTGCAGGTTCTGGTGGCGATTCACTCCATAGAGCGGGTCGAGATGCCCCGCCGGGCTCTGGTGGTGGAGGGGGAGGAGCCTTCACCTCAGCTTGTGGGGCGACTGCGGGACGTGGTGGCTCAGGTGTGGTGATGATTCGCTATCCCATACAGTCTGTACCCCTATTCAGAGGATCGCTGGTCCTGTCGAACGGGGGCGAATCTACTGAGCGATTGGAGGGCGCCGCGCCTCATTGGCTGGGTTTTTCTTTATTTGACAGCACATCAAGTCTGATTGGTGGTCCGGTACGCGGGGGTGCTTTGGCCCATGACAGCAGCCTGATTCGCGTGTCGGGCGCATCCGATTGGGGAATTTTTGATTTATCGGGGAATGTTGCCGAATGGGTGGTGTCCGCTGAATCTGTCGGGGCGTTGAACTATCTCGGGACGCATGGCGACGGACGTTTGTTGGTCGATGGCGAGGCAGTGGAGTCTGATTGGCCTGATGGCTCCGATTTGGGATTGAGGGGTGGGTCCTGGAATTTGCCGGAAGGGGCACTTCAGATAGGTGACCGAAGGGGGATGTCGTCTTTGACGCAGTCCGGTCCAGGAATTGGGTCGAGCGGCATCCGTTTGGGCCGAACGAGGGCTTGTTCGTTGCCCGATTCACTCCCATCTCATGCCATGGTATCGCGATGGTCTGTCGATGGAATCACCCTTGAATCCACTGATACGAGTGTTTCTCCTGCCTCGCAAGCATATTGGTGGGTTCTACCAGCAGATTGGGATTTACTGTCGGGGCAGGGTAGCCGAAAAATTCGTGCCGTGGCAGGGAGTCGCGCTGGCATGGTTCGTTGGTCGCGCTTCAATGACTGTGGCTTGGGACCGGAACGATGCATTTGGGTCGACCTGAACCAATTGTTGCAGCAGCGATGAGGAGGGTGTTTTCTCTGATCCTGATGGTCCTGGCCTGTTGCGGGGTTCGCGGTGTTTATGGGGATGGACTTCAAATCAGCAGCGTGCGACTCAGTGGACAGAATCAGTCGACGGGTACGTGTCGCATCGTCTATAACTTAAGTTGGGCACACAGTTGGCGTATGTTAGCCTCGAGTGGACTACCAGGCCACGACGCAGTATGGGTTTTCGCGCGGTTCAGGGTGTTCGGGGGGGCTTGGCAGCCTTGTCGGTTGGAAGTGGCCGGTCATTCAGCAGGCAACGGAACACCGCTACAGTGGTTATCGGGGTTGGTTTCTCCCCATTTGCCGCATCATCCAGTATCTAATCCTGTGGTGGGCTTAATGATTGGAAGGAGTGGGCCTGGTAACGGTACAGTAGCGGCTGGTGGACTCGAGCTGTTGTGGAATTACCGGCTTCAAGGTCTGAGTGATACTGAAGTTGTTGAAGTAGCCGTATATGGTGTGGAGATGGTGTATGTGTCTGCGGGTCCCTTTTGGTTGGGCAGCGGGGGCGATGAGCCGGGGCGCTTCTACCACATAGTTGACTCATTGAATCGGCGATTGCCTGTTGCAGTGGGGGCTGATTCGCTGGTTGTTTGGACGACCAGCACATCGGGTGGTTCTTTTGGCGCTTCATCAGGTGTTACGGGTGCTGCGGGTTCCAATTCAGGTATGGGGTCATCCTTATCCTTATCCGGGCCAGTGGGCTCAGCACGAGGGGTGTGTCGCACGGTCGAGTCAACAGCCTATGCCGGGGGCATTCAATTGCCAGCTGATTTCCCGGTCGGTTATAGGGCATTTTACATCATGAAGTACGAGTTGAGCCAGTCGCAATACCGCGATTTCCTCAATTCTATCCCTTATTCCGAGCAACATGCCCGCACCAATGGGAGTCCAGACCGACCAGCGGGTACGCCCGCACTGGGAAGTGGTCATCGTCAGTGCATTCGAATCCGACAGCCCGGAAGGCCTGGCATCAGCGGGGCTCTATACGGATGCGATGCTAACCAAAACGGGGTGTATGATGAGGCGGATGATGGACAAGGAACAGCTTGTAATTTCCTCAATTGGGCAGATTTATCAGCCTACCTGGATTGGGCTGGTTTGCGTCCCATCACGGAGGGCGAATTTGAAAAAGCTTGTCGCGGCCCTCAATTTCCTCAGCCAGGCGAGTATCCATGGGGATTGGCACCTGTGGTGCCGGCCGATTCATTGCTGTTTGCTCGCACGGAACACGAGTCTGCATTTATGGCTGCCAATTGCATCATCGGGAATCAGACATTAGTGGATGGGCCATCTCGTGTGGGGGCTGTAGGCGATACTTTGGCTCCACGTTCTTCAACCGGGAAATCATGGTACGGGATAGCTGATCTCGGGGGTAATGTTCGCGAGTGGGTGGTAGAGATGGGAAATTTGGGCAGTTTAGCGATGCGTTCGGTTCATGGAGACGGCTATGTAGGCCCAAGGGCTGTGCATGATGTGCAGGGATGGCCCGATCCTCATTTGGCGAATGGCATGCTCATTCGTGGAGGGGGTTGGTCAGATCCGCCCCATTCTGCGCGGGTATCTGCAGTTGACACCTCCTATGTTGCAAGCCATGCCTCCTACACCCCCCCACCCCTGATCAGAGCGGCACAAGTTGGTGGACGTGGCGCACGATCGGTAAATTGTAGTGTGCCCTTAGCCCTTTCGGATACGGTTAGGGGAACCAAAACACCAGATTTTGAAAGCCATACCAGCTACAGCATCCGCAATACCCTGGGTATGCCCCTCCTTTGGCAGATGCCTGGCGATATGGAGGTGGTAAGTGGACAAGGATCGGATTCTGTTCAGGTGTATACGGGTCGTGCATATGGCACTATGCGGGTCTCGGCCTGCAATGACTGTGGCTGCGGGGCATTCCAGGAACTGGCGGTGACCGGGCGCGTACTGGCCACAGGAGGTGTGGTGCATAGTTTTGTGGGGGACGGGAACAACGGCTTGTTGGGAACACGTTATGTGGTACACACCTACTCAGAAAGTGGTGTTTTTAGACCGAATGTGCCCATACAAGTCGAATGTATGTTGCTTGGTGGAGGGGGTGGGGGTGGACAAGCAGGAGGTGGAGCAGGTGGACTTCAAATGGCTCAATCATTTTTGTGGACACAGGACTACCCAATTGAGGTTGGGGCTGGAGGTGTAGCAGGGAATGAGTCAAACGCTGGAGGCCGAGGGGGCGATTCCCATGCCTTCGGTTGGCGGGCATGGGGCGGAGGAGGGGGTGGATCAGTAGGTAGCTCAGGCATGGAGGGAGGAAGTGGAGGTGGAGGTGGTGTGAGCGGTTTAGGTGGACAGCCGATATCTTTTTTGGGGGCTGTTCAGGGTAATGCTGGTGGATCGAGTTCAAGTGATGCGGGAGCTGGAGGCGGGGGTGGAGCTGCCGCCCAAGGGGAAAATGGCGGTGTAGATTCGGCCGGACAAGCCGTGCCGGGCCGGGGCGGTGTGGGGTTATCGACCGCCTTTACGGGTGACTTGCATCATTATGCTGCGGGCGGGGGTGGGGGCAGAACCACGGTAGGCCAACCCGCTGTAGGTGGTTTAGGGGGTGGCGGAACAGGTGGTACACCTGGAATTGGCGCAACGGCAGGAAGGGCCGGCACAGGCTCAGGAGGCGGTGGCACATCGCCCAATGGCCTGGCAGGTT
>CAIVQI010000254.1 GCA_903908015.1 uncultured Bacteroidota bacterium | reverse complement strand
TGTTCGGGGCGAACCACGGGGAAAGCATGGTCAACAGCGAAAAAGTGGATTGGGTGACTGCATTGACTGCGGCCAATGCGTGGAAGTCTGTCCGACTGGCATCGATATCAGAAATGGCAATCAACTCGAATGCATTAATTGTACAGCCTGTATTGATGCCTGCGACGCGATGATGCATACCATCAAAAAACCCCAGGGCTTGATTCGCTATGACTCAGAGTTGGGTTTAAGCGGGCAAAAATCGGACTTTTGGCGACCAAGAATCATGCTCTATGCCTTACTCTTGGTTGTGCTTGCCAGCGCTTTTGGTTACCTACTCTTTTCCCGTACTGATACTGAAACCACCATTTTGAGGGCCCGGGGTCTGGCCCCGCAACATTTGCCTGATGGTCGTATCGGTAATCTTTTTATGGTGAAAAGTATTAATAAGACTTTTCATGAGCTGCCAGTGGAATTTCACTTGACCACACAATCTGGCTCACTTCGTATGATTGGTCATTCGCTGAGCATCCCCCCCCAGGGATATAGTGAGGGTGCCTTCTTCATCTATTTTCCCTCCGAATCAACACAATTTGGAAAGACATTACAGCCAATGCCCATCACCATTGAGGTTCGCAGTGGCGAAAAAATTCTGGAACGCATACAGTCCCAATTTCAGTTTTGACTTACGTTAATCTTTTTACAGACATTTTCCTATGCGCATGACTTGGCCTTTGAGCATCACTTTATCCTTCATTGTGTTTGCAGGATTTATGACTGGTTTTGCCATATTCAGCACACAAAACCCGCCAGAATTGGTAACCGACAACTATTATGAACTTGACGCTGAATATGACCAAATGCGCGAGCAGATTGATCGTTGGAATCGGATTTGTCCCTCATGCGCTCCACCGATTTGGGAAAATGACTCATTGGTCCTGTTCCTGCCTCCTATGTTGATTGATTCAGACAGCGGCCGGGTATATTTTTACAAACCTGATCAGCGCTCACTCGACTTTATTTGGACGTGGCAACAATTATTGACCTCTAAGGGGCGTTTGGCCTCACATCATTTGGCTCACGGCCGTTGGGTGGTATCGATTCAAGCCTGGAAGGATGGTGAGGGGTTTTCTCATCGCTTCAACATTCAAAAGCCATGAATGCGATGGCAACAGAACTGTGGGGCGCACTCATTTTGGGGCTTGCTGGCAGTCTGCACTGCGTGGGCATGTGTGGGCCTCTCATTTTGGCATTGCCTCTTGGCAAAAGCAACACCACGTTAAGATACTGGCTTTTGCGCTTAACTTATCACACAGGAAGATCTATGATGTATGCCCTTTTCGGCTGTCTGGTTGGTGCTTTTGGCCATAACCTTAAATTGATTGGGTGGCAGCAAGGTGTATCGATCGTAGGCGGACTTTTCCTGGTGGTTCTGGCGGTCTGGCCCAAACTACAACATCGACTTCCCACGCTCAGTTTCTTGTGGACAGCCATAAGACCTATCCAAAATCGTTTTTTTAGCCAAGCAGGTTTCCAACAACAGTTAACCGCAGGGGCATTCAATGCCTTGCTTCCATGTGGGCTATTGTATACGGCACTCGCAGGCGCTATGGTCATGAGCCATCCACTTTATGCTGCATTATTTATGGGCATTTTCGGTCTGGCTACCATGCCCGGATTACTGTTCCTTTCGATTTTGAAAAGTTCGTTTCAGTTTAGTAGGTTTCGCGGAAGTGCACGTTTGGGTACATTACTTACCCTATGTTTCGGATTATGGATGTTGGTCAGAGGACTGGGCTTGGGCATTCCGATGCTGAGCCCTTCCGCGAAAAACATTCATAAAAATCAGGATCAAAAGGAATCAATACATTCTACAGCTCCTTCGTGTCATTAGGCTAATGACAGCTACAGGCTCAACTGCGGTCGCGTGGACAGGAGATACAACACCGCCATCCGTATGGCCACCCCATTTTCCACCTGTTGCAGGATAATTGACCTCCCCGAATCGGCCACATCCGACGACAATTCTACCCCCCTGTTGATGGGTCCCGGATGCATAATCACAATTTCTTTCTTGATTTCATCGAGTAATTTTCGGTTGATCCCAAATTCTCGGGTATATTCACGAAGGGAGGGAAAATACCGTGTTTCTTGTCGCTCGAGCTGAATACGCAATACATTTGCCACATCGCACCACTCCAAAGCCTCCCTAACATGGTTGGTAACACTAAGCCCGAGTTCTTCAATGCCCCTCGGCATGAGCGTGGCTGGTCCACACAGCATGACTTCAGCGCCCAAGGCTTTCAAACAGAAAATATTGGACAGCGCCACCCTTGAATGAAGAATATCTCCAAATATTGCCACCCTCTTTCCTTGTACGGTGCCCATGTTCTCACGAATAGAAAATGCATCCAAAAGCGCTTGTGTCGGATGTTCATGCGCACCATCACCGGCATTCACAATAGGGCATGAAATATTCCGGGCCAAAAATTGGCAGGCGCCTGCATCGGGATGGCGCATCACCACCATATCTACCTTCATGGCCAGGATGTTTCGGACTGTATCGACCAGAGTTTCTCCCTTCGAAACTGAACTTCCTGATGCTGAGAAGTTAACCACATCGGCAGACAAACGCTTTTCGGCAAGTTCAAATGACAGTTTGGTGCGTGTTGAACTTTCAAAAAACAAATTGGCGATGGTGGTGTCGCGTAGTGAGGGAACTTTTTTTATAGGGCGGTTGATGACCTCTTTGAAATGATCCGCCGTGGTGAAGATCAAATCGATCTCTTCAGCGCTGAGGTCGCGGATACTAATGAGATTGGCTTGTGCGAGGGCCTTCATCCTGTTGTTTTAATCAGGGTAATATGAGCGCCTTCTGGTTCATCCCAACAAACCCGAACACGCTCATCGTCGTGGGTGTTGACTTCAATGCCGCAATAGTCGGGATGTATGGGGAATTCTTGTCGCAGCCTACGCGACACCAACACCATGAACTCAACCCGATCGGGGCGACCAAAATCCAATAGAGCATCCAATCCCGCGCGGATTGTTCTTCCCGTGAACAAGACATCATCCACCAATATTACTTTTTTTCCCTCCAAACTGAATGGGAGCTGAGTGGTATGTGCAGATAATGGTTCTGAACGGTGGCGAAAGTCATCTCGGTAAAATGTAACGTCCAATGCACCCTGTGCAGGCATGCGCAGTCGACCGTGTGACTCAGATTCCGAGAGAGATCCCCCGGAAGAAAAACTCTGATCGTTTGATAGAACTGCTAATCGTGCCTGCAAAACCATGGCCAAGCGGTTCAGAAAATTAACACCACGGGGCTGAAGACCGATCAATACGGTGTTGTGAAAGCCAGGGTGCCTTTCCAGTAATTCTTCACTCAGGCGCTGCAAAATAAGCGACAGATGAGCGGTATGAACGATGACACGGCTTTCCAGGATCATCTTGCCTTGTCTTTAACAGTTTTGATCATCAAAAACTCATTCGCCTTTGTTTCATCTTGTGTTTCATCATGCTCAAGCCTCAGAATGGTTTCAAAATGAAGTTCTGTGAGGGGAACAACCGACAATCGGCTATGCCTGATCAGCGGGAGGTCGTGTAATGTCGGATGTGCACGCATTTGAGCAAGCGTAACTGATCGACGGAACGGACGAATAGGTTTCACACGCACAACTACCCAAGGGCCATCTGGAAATCCGTTTTCAGGATATGGATCTGAAACGACTTGCATGAGTCCGACCACCTCTTTTCCTTGGTTGGAATGATAGAACAGCCCTTCATCTCCAGGTTTCATGGCCGCCAGGTTATTGCGTGCCTGATAGTTGCGTACGCCATCCCAAATTCCTTCACCCTCCCGCAACAAGTCGTTGAAACTGTATACGAACGGTTCCGATTTGAACAGCCAACGCGCCATGCTGCAAAACTAACCAATTTGTGGCAAGTCCCAATACGAGCAACCATCCTAATCGCTCTAACGCGGCGTGTAAAATGCCCAAGGTATGATCATTTCCTCCATTGATATGCCTCCATGTTGGAAGGTATGTCTGTACAAATTCACGTAATGATGGTAGTTGTTGGGGTAACAGAAATACTGATCATAACCTCCAAACACATAGGAACTGCTGAGCGAATGCCGAATCAGGCGCGCCTCCTCTGGTTTATCGATCACAAACAGTTCATTGTCGTCATAACTCAGGTTCTTACCCTCTTTGAACCTGAGATTCGTATTGGTATTGCGGTCACCCACAATACGGACAGGTTCGGCTACCCGCACTGTGCCGTGGTCGGTCGTCACAAACATGGGGCACTTTTTGTCGGCAACCCTACGCATCAACTCCCATAGTGGAGAATGTTCAAACCATGAACGGGTAATAGACCGATAGGATACTTCATCGTCTGCCAATTCCTTGATAACGTTCATTTCACTGCGTGCATGGCTGAGCATGTCCACGAAATTATAAACCACCACCACTAAATCATATCCAAATAAATTACTGGCATTTTCGGCGAGCTGCTTGCCCTGGTGCAGCTGGGTGATTTTGTGGTAAGACATCCGCAGATCGTGTCCGGATCGCTTGAGGAGTTCCTGAAGGAAGAATGCCTCATGCATGTTGCGACTTCCCTCCTCTTCTGTGGGAGAAACCCATTTATCGGGATAACGGCTCCTGATATCGAGGGGCATGAGGCCGGCAAAAAGTGCGTTCCGCGCAAATTCGGTGGAAGTTGGCAGAATGCTCATATAGGTACCACTGTCTTCTGTTTGGAAATACTCCGATATGATAGGGTCCAATACCTTTAACTGGTCGAGCCGAAGGTTGTCGATCACAAACAAAAATGTCGGGCGGTTCTTATCGAGCAGTGGAAAGAGCTTTTTCCTAAGAAGGTTGTGCGAGAGTAGTGGAATATCATCGGATGGGTTTTTGAACCAATCAAGGTATTCAGTTTTTATAAATCGTGTGAATTGTCGATTGGCTTCAGCACGCTGCATGGCCAACACTTCTTTCATGCCTTCATCTTTGCTTTTCTCCAACTCCACATCCCAAAAAACCAGTTTTGCATAGGTATCCATCCAAGCCTGAGCCGAAAGATCGTCATTGAATGCCAGTCCGAGGTTTCTAAAGTCCTGCTGGTACTCTGAGGTTGTTTTTTCCCCAACCAGTCGCTTTTGATCCAAAATCTTCTTGATGCTGAGCAAAATTTGATTGGGATTAACAGGCTTAATGAGGTAATCAGCAATCTGCGAACCAATGGCCTCTTCCATCAGATTTTCTTCTTCGTTCTTGGTGATCATGACAACCGGCAATTGCGGACGAACCGCTTTGATCCGGGGCAACACCTCCAAACCAGTTAATCCGGGCATATGTTCGTCCAAGAAAACCAAGTCAAAACTCTCTGATCGAACTTTTTCGAGCGCCTCGGCACCACTACCAACGGCCACTATCCGGTAGCCCTTACTGCCCAGAAATAAAATCTGGGCTTTTAATAGGTCGATTTCATCATCGGCCCACAATATTGAAATTTGCTGTGCTGTCATTGTATTTTTACGCAACATAAACGAAAGAGCCGCGACTTCGGTGTGCCAACGGAAAAAAAATAAAGTGAACAAATACAAAATCATCAACGACCCGATTTACGGATTTATCCGACTCAATGATCCATTGCTCTTTGATTTGCTGGAACACCCCTTGGTGCAACGACTCAGAGAAATCCGACAATTGGGCATGAGTTATTTGGTTTACCCAGGTGCTACACACAGCCGGCTGGCCCATGCCTTGGGTGCTATGCACCTGATGCAACAGGTTATCCTCATTCTGCGCGAAAAAGGGGTTGATATCCCCCATTCCACTGGTACAGCGGCTTGCGCTGCTATTTTGCTGCATGATATTGGCCATGGGCCATTCTCCCACGCACTTGAGCATCTGATTGGGGGGCCGGTGAGCCATGAATTTTGGACCCGTGCCATGATGGAACAGTTGAACGCATTAAGCGGCGGTGCTCTCACCGAGGCTATTGCCATTTTTGAGGGTTCACATCCCCTGCCCTTTCTGCATCAACTCGTATCGTCGCAACTCGACGTAGACCGCCTGGATTACCTGAACCGCGACAGCTTTTTTACTGGTGTGAGTGAGGGAATCGTGGGGTGGGACCGCATCATTCAGATGATGCAGGTTTATAAGGGCGCACTTGTGGTCGAGGAAAAGGGCATTTATTCGGTGGAAAAGTTTCTTTTGGCCCGCAGATTGATGTATTGGCAGGTCTACCAGCACAAGACGGTATTATCTGCCGAATTTTTGATGCGCAAAATCGTGGAACGTGCGCGCGAATTACTCTTGGGTGGCACTGAGATCGAAGGCGCTGACGCCCTGCTGATGCTTTTGAAGCAAAATGAAGCCATCAACCCCAAGGAGAGCCCCGAAATTTTGTCGGCCTATGCCGAAACCGACGACCACGACTTTCTGGCTGCTGTCAAAAAATGGAGTCGAAGCAGCGACCCAGTCTTGTTGACCTTATGCAGGCAATTGCTGAACCGCAAGCTCAACCGAGTTGTACTTTCGGCAGAAAAACCCAATCCTGAACGCATCAACCAAATTCATCAAAAGATATGTGCTGCCTACGGAATCAGCCCCCAAGATGCACGGTACTTCTTAACAACCGGCAGTATTGTGAATCATGCATTGCGTATTGACCGAGAGCCGATCTACATCTTGGGCAAGGACCTTTCTGTGAAAGAAATCACCGAAGCCAGTCAGAATCCACACTTGAAGGCTCTTTCTGGCATGGTTGAAAAACAGTACCTCTGCGCCCCTAAAGAATTTCTGTAATTTTCTTTCCTTTTTTTCGTTATTTGCTATTTATTTCCTTGTTGATTACCCCCCTCTCTGAAACCTAACGATTGTATGACGCTGACCTCTGCCCAGATTGCAGAGCTTACTGGAGGTCGCTTACTGGGCAAATCTGATGTGCCGGTAACGCGTCTTGCCGAAATTGAACACGCTCGTGTGGGCGACCTCAGTTTTTTATCGAACCCCAAATATTTGGGATTCCTTGAAACAACTGAGGCTTCGGTTTTAATTGTGAGCCACGAAATAGCCAAGGCCCATCAAATGCCAAAAAGTACCTTGGTGGCTGTCGACGACCCCTATTCAGCATTCAGTAAATG
>CAIVQI010000253.1 GCA_903908015.1 uncultured Bacteroidota bacterium | reverse complement strand
TTCTTGGCCTTCTTCCTGTTAACTGCTCAAATGCATATAGCGCATCTTCATCACAATTGGAACCAGGAAATACGACAACACCTATTTTCATAAAGGCAAAAATGAGGAAAATACCCAGCGATTCAGCCCCTCAGCGCCACCACAAACCAAAGCCACCCATAGCCAAAGCAACAAATCGCTGTAGGGACTCTGTGACATTCGTTCCAGGCCACGTGCCGACAGGTAGGTCATTGAAGGCAATAGAAATACAATCTGCGTCAGGGGCGTTAGGGGGATCACATGGGTGAACATCAGAATGAACAAGCACATACCCGAAACGAGCAAAATCCCCGTATGCCGTTGGGCACTTCGTGAAATTCGGGTCCGTGAATGCCGGTTGACAAGCGTTGCTGTGATGCCAACGACCACAGGGAACAACCCTAACACGGTGACCCATGATACCAACGCAGAAGATCCCATTAAATCGGGTTCTGCCCACGGCATAAACCCTATCCATCCCTTAAATAAAAGAGGTTTTTGGTACAGATAGGAAAATGAAAACCACAAATATGGAACAAGCAAAGCCCCTACAACAAACACCGCGAGCATCCGAAAAGAAAATTCTTCAGCCAAAATGAGCAGAAGAAACAAAATGATCAACCAGGGATAGGAGGCCGGGAATATCAAGATCAGCAAGGACATGAGGAATCCTGATAGGGCTACCAGTGCCTCAGGCCGCCTTTGAAATGTCGCTTGATGCAGGCTTGATACGCACATGGCGAACAACAATCCGAGGGCGGCAGTTAAAAACAAATGGTCTGCATCGGTAATCGACAAACACAGAAGTGTATAAGAGAGGTAATACAAAGCGTTTCGGGTACCATCTGGGCGCTGCGATTGGAATACATGGTTGAGCAGCCATCCGCCGGCTGCCAAAAAGAGCCAAGCCAAAGTAAAGCCAAGACCTTCAATCATGGTCAATTTCAATACACCCAGCTGAAACGTCTTGTATTCGAATGGACTAATTTCACTCAAAAGAATGGTCAGGATGAGCGCAAAGGTGGTTTGTATTTCCCCCTTTCTTCCGGTTACTGTACTGATGATATTCTTCACAAATTCTGTCGAATCAGATATAAAGATGGCTCATGTTGAGAACACAAATGGCATGGCCTCTGTGGCTCATAAGGTAATACGCAATACACCAGTTTTCTTACGCCTTTGGGCTGGTATCAAAAGGGTTGATGGGCTCAGCTGACATGCATCGGCCGGTACCAGCGTTAACTCATCCAACACTGGATCCCTCAGGATGCGGTTTTCTACATCTCCCTGATGTTGTATCGTTTGCATGACCATCCGGCTTCGCTGGCTGCCCTCGTCGTTATAGAGCAAATGAATATTGGAACCTGCGGCGATTCGCGATGCAGAATGAAGGGGTGTGGGTTGACTGGCCACTTGTTTCTTGGGAATGATCTGTCGCCAACTGATGTTCCCCTCCGGGTTGATGGAAATCAAAATAATCTCATCGCTGTGGAAGCGGGACACTTCTCGATAAACGGGAAAACCCTGACTGTACTGCACAAAAGTTTGTATGGTTTGATAGGCGGCTTCCCCCACCAGGACACATCCTCCGTCGCTGCGCAGAATGGGCGGATGCATCTGATATGGGGTTTGTTGCTTTTCGCGAAGGGAACCGCGAATCTGGGTCAGACTCTGCAAAAAGGCTGGTTCAAGCGCAACTATTTTTTGGTTTTTGATGTCAATGTTGTTCGGAACGCATTGAACCAAACCCACGGCTGCGGGGGTCGTCTCACTTGGCCTCAGCAATAATCCGGTTAAATATATGGCGCTATTTGTGCGGTCGATGCCCATCGATAATTCGGGAAGGCTATAACCCGGGAATGTTATGGCCTGCTCTGTGAAATCGAGATTGCCAGAGGCCAAGCGCCATAATCGCCATAGGGTATCTTCAGCAGCAGCAGCCTCACTGGATGCCGAGCGGCGTCGCGACTTAGCTTCCTGGCGAACCAAAAGTATGACATTGGAAGAGGTGTCCCGCTGCAGGTCTTCTATCTGAGGCCGCTCGGCTTCTACCGGAATCCTGAACAATGATTCCCGAAGCTTTTGTCGGCCCCCGCTGTATGCTGCAGCGAAAAGTTGACTTTCCAGAACATCATTGTGGTGCATGTGGATCACCAAAAAGCCCTGATTCATTGGATCTGCGGAAATATGAAATTCTGAGCGCGCGGGATTGCTCACTTCCAACCGATCCAGCAGCAGTTCTGGTTCGCCCACCACCCCACCCGACAATGGGAATCGTTGCACAAACAAACCATGCCGGCGGTAGGTTGGGTTATAAATCGAGAAAAAGGCCAAAGCATCTTGCTTTCGTACCAACAATTCCACGACCTCCACACTGCGGTCCTGAAAAGGAAGCGCATGTGAGAAGATGCGGCGACCCTCGTAGGTATATTTTTCGATCAGGCGATCGCGACCATTCGAATGATAGACATAAAAACCAGCTGCGTCGCCACCAAAAACGCGTTGTTGAATCGCCCCTTTTAACGATGATTCTATAGCAATCCACTGCATCCGTGGTTCGCCTATCGCTTCCATAGGATTAAATCGCGCATCCACCGATTGGCGCCCGCCTGCCAAAAGGCATAATTGACACCCTAAAAACAAAAAGATGAATGGGAGCTGACGCATGAGAATATTGTCATCTAGAATGGTACATCTCAGCTTTGGGCCGTCTCAGGCAATTCTAATAAACTCTGGGCTACCTTAGTTCGGCCAACACGCTCAAAATACCTGGAAGTTCGACTGAGGTCATCGGCAGGGTGACACACAAACAAGGCCATGAACATCATAAAAAATGAGACCCCCCCCTGAGTAGCCAGAGTTGAATCGCTCCACATACTCATGAAGAGCAACACAACAAAAAGATACCCGAGCTGTCGAAAAGCAGGGTCAAATGCCCGTATGCTGCCCCACCAGGCTAAGGCAAAAACGAGAACCCCAAACAAGCCCAATAAGATCCCAATTTCCAAAAACTGGTTATGGGGTCGGTCGTAGGTGATTCCGTGTGGCTGTTGGGCAAACAACGGCTTGCCTTCGTACGACAAATCTCCTGTTCCGACACCGAACCCCAGGTTTTGAATGAAAAGAGGCCAATAGATTTCATAAAATGCCATCCTTCGGCCCATCGACGAATAATTGGGCTCACTGTTGGGATATCCGCTCCGACTTTCTTGAACCTCTATCGCAGCCTCATTAAATGGCCTGCGCACACCGTCAAATGATGTGTATAGTGCCCCTCCAAGGCCCACAATCAGCAGCACGGCCAAGGCCAATTTCTTGAGACCAGGCCCTTCTCGGAAAACATACATCAACAAAAATAGTGGTGTTAAAACAACCAAGCCCAACTGACCAATTCTACCCTGCATGAGAATCAATGCGGTCAAATTCAACAGGACCACGAGCCCCATTGCGGAACGCGATTCGGCATTGAGGGATTTGTAATGCGCGACTAAGTACTCAGCCAAAATGAAAAGGCTAAAACACAGAAACAAACTAGCGCGAGGTCTTTGGTGAAATGGACTGGGAATGTGAAGCGTACCGTGGTGTAGTTCTTGTCCGGTCGCTACAATGTAGAGAACCCCAAGCGCCACAGGAACCTGTGCCAAGGCAAAGGCCAGGAACAGCGTTCTGATTCGTCTGCCGCTCAGCGATAATGTGGACACAACTGGCGGAAGGGTGAATAAATAATGATAACGATTGAGGATTTGAAGACCTTCTTCCCAGTTAGCCGTATATCCCATGCCGAATAGCATCAAGAGATAGAAACCCGGAAAAAAAAAACAAATAGGGCGACGACCGCCAAATCGTTAACCTTCTTAACCGAATACCAGAATCAGAAAAACCAATGAGCCAAGTCAGCAACAGCAGCACTTCTGCCACACTCACTACGGCTTTGGATAGTGGCAAAAAAACCATCATCACGATCAAAAGCCCAAAGGAAACTTGTTCGGACCGAAAGGCAAGTGGGAGTGTGGTCGAAGCTATATTCGGTCTGGAGGTCATGATGGACATAATCATCAGCTCAATCAATGCAATCGGATTCTCATTCTTGATTGCTGCGCTTTAAGAGGGCAAAAAGCCGCTGGTTGTCGGCGGAATTTT
Organism: uncultured Bacteroidota bacterium; assembly: GCA_903908015.1. GTDB lineage: Bacteria > Bacteroidota > Bacteroidia > UBA7662 > UBA7662 > F1-60-MAGs140. The sequence continues at coordinate 9,054 of CAIVQI010000253.1, read as the reverse complement.
CAATTTTAAGAAACATACAGAAGATTAAAACGTTGAAATTTGGTCAAAATTACACAATCTACCCCTTTGCGTATCTTTGTTCACCCACTCTTATGAAAAACATACCTCTAGATACCATTGAATCGGCCATTGAGGCCATCCGATCGGGCGAAATGATCATTGTGGTCGACGATGAAGACCGCGAAAACGAGGGTGATTTTCTCGCGGCAGCATCCTGTGTAACGCCGGAGATGATCAATTTTATGGCCACCCATGGACGCGGACTGATCTGCGCCCCGCTCTCTGAGGAACGATGCGAACATTTGGGGCTCGATCTCATGGTGAATGCCAACACTACCCCATTCGAAACACCTTTTACGGTGTCGATCGATTTGGTGGGCCATGGGGTGAGCACAGGAATATCGGCCACCGACAGGGCACTTACCATTCAAGCACTCACCTGGCCCGAAATCCAGCCAACCGATTTTGCCCGACCAGGACATATTTTCCCACTCAAGGCGAAAAAAGAAGGTGTACTTCGCCGTGCAGGGCACACCGAAGCGGCCACCGATTTTGCACGCCTTGCGGGGCTACCCCCGGTAGGCGTCATTTGCGAAATCATGAGCCCCGACGGCAGCATGGCGCGCCTGCCAGAACTTCGGGCGGTGGCTGACCGTTTCAACATGAAATTGGTGAGCATACAGGACTTGATCACCTACCGCTTGAAGACTGAAAGCCTCATCACCCGCGAAATTGAGGTAGACATGCCTACCAAATGGGGGCATTTCCGCATGGTTGCCTTTCGTCAACTACCTGATGAGCGCGAACACCTCGCACTGTTGAAAGGTGAATGGTCGCCCCAAGACCCTGTTTTGGTGCGGGTGCATTCCAGCTGCATGACAGGCGACATATTCGGTTCTTGTCGGTGCGACTGCGGACAACAACTACAACGTGCTATGGAACTCATCGAGGAGGATGGGCGGGGTGTGGTGCTTTATATGAACCAAGAGGGACGGGGCATTGGCCTGCTCAATAAACTCAAAGCATATAAACTGCAGGAAAATGGCATGGATACGGTTCAAGCCAACCAGGCGTTGGGCTTTGGGATGGATGAGCGAGACTACGGAATTGGAGCTCAGATATTGAGGAACCTCGGCGTGGGGCATATGCGGTTAATGACCAACAACCCCACAAAGCGGGCAGGTTTGATTGGCTATGGGCTAACTGTAGTCGATCATGTTGCCCTTGAGGTGCCCCCCAATCCACACAACCATGCCTACCTTCAAACCAAGCGCGACAAAATGGGGCACGAGATCCTTCAAAATCAAACAATTTGATTAAAAAAACTAATTTCGTCATGATCCAACACCCTAACCTCGCCAGGCTCCATACCTTGCACGGTGAATGGTCCGAATGACCATCGTACCAAGCGAAGGGTCGGGAAGCCCAATGCTGCGGTCATTCTCCGTACTTGTCGGTTCTTACCCTCCCGCAGCCTGAGCTTCAACCATGTATCAGGAACCGACAACCGGAAACGGATTGGGGGGGTTCTCGCAGGCAAGATCGGGGGGTCTTGGCATACCTCAACGCCCACAGGCAGACATTGGTGACTCCGCCCCTTAATCGTGATGCTCATCCCTTTTGTCAGTGGACTCAAATCGTGCATGGTCGGCCGGCCTTCTACTTGAACCCAATAAGATTTTTCTACCCCTTTGCCCAGCAATAGTGCATTTTGTCGCGGATCATTGGTCAGAATGAGCAAACCCTCACTGTCCTCATCGAGGCGACCAACAGGATAGACATCTCGGGGGAAATTGAATAAACTACCCAAACCAATTTTGCTGAAATCGGAGGTCGTGAACTGACTCAGAACCCCGTAGGGCTTATAGATGATATAATAGCAGTACAATGGAAAAAGGTAGCGCCTTGCTCAGCACATTAAACGAAAATAAGCACAATTTCTGTGTCGAAATACAATATTTTTGCCAACTCAAGGTTGCATTTTGTCAATGCCGATTCACACAGTTATAAAAAATCAAATTCAGAGGTTGGTTGGCACGCGACAGCTGGGCCACCGACGGGTCCGACAGCTTCTGAATTTAGTCACCCTCATGGCCATCACCCAACTCGTATCATGTCATCGTGATATTAGTCCACGCAAACTCTATCACGACACCACCGCTCATTACAACATTTACTTCAACGGACTTATTAAATACGAGGAGGCCCTGGTCGACATACGCAAGGCACATGTAGACGACTACAACAATGTGCTTCCCATATTTGTATATGGTACACCAGAAGCAGCCACCGGATATGCCGCCCAATTCGAGGAAACCGTTAAAAAATGCTCAAAAGCCATCTCCATACACGAGGTAAGCCGTTGGGTCGACGAGTGCTTCCTCTTGATCGGAAAAGCCTATTTTATGAAGCGCGATTATTTTGAGGCCATCGAAAGCTTTCAATATGTGCACACCAAATGGAAAAAAGAGCCCATTGGTCAAGAGGCATTAATCTGGTTGATTCGCTCATATGCCGCCAACAAACAATTCTCTAAGGCCCAAGCCACCATCGAAGTCATCAATGCCAACAAGAAATTTCCCAAATACTTAAAAGGGGAATTTTATGCGGTTTGTGCGGAGTTTCACATCAGTCAAAAGCGCTTTGAACAAGCCATCGAACCCTTAGAAAAGGCGTTGAGATACGATTGGAAACGCACGGAACGCGCGCGCATGCATTTCGTACTCGGTCAACTTTATGGTGTAGAGGCCAAAAGCAAGGCTTCACGCTCTTTTGAGGCCTGCCTCAAACTTCGTCCACCTTATCAAATGCAGTTTCAAGCCCGGCTTCAACTTGCCCGAATGTTTGATGGTCAGTCGATGAGCAACCGCGAAATGCAGGCGCTCCTCAGGAAGATGCTCAAAGATGTACGCAACCAAGACTATTTTGATGAGATCTACTACGAACTCGCCATGTTGAGCTTTCAGATGCGGCAGCCCGAGGAGGGCATGAAACTCCTGTTAACCTCGGTGAATTGTGGGGGCAAAAACACCGTTCAAAAAGCGAAAGGCTTTGCCGCCATTGCAGATCGCTATTTCGACGATCGTGATTACAGCCAAGCGCAGTTATACTACGACAGTTGTTATCAATTATTGAAAAAAGATCACCCCCGATACCGCGAAATCAAAGGCAGAAGCCAGTTCCTGGGTGAATTGGCCCGCAGCTTAATGACCGTGCAAGTTCAAGACAGCCTATTGGAGTTGGCCGAGCTGCCTGAGAAACAGATACTGGCGCGGATCGACCAAAAGATCAGCGACGATAAACGCCGGGAGGAAGAGGCAAAAAATGCCAAGAAATTGGCACAACAAAACCAAAACCAGCCCTTCAATCCGATGATGAACCAAATGGGGATGGGTATGGGTATGGGCATGAATAATCCATTCGGCGGCCGTCCGGGCATGAACAACCCTGGTATGCCCGGACAAGCGGGTTCTGGGGGCTGGTACTTCTATGACCAGCAGAATATCAGTCGCGGCTACAATGAATTCCGCCAACTATGGGGCAATCGTGAATTGACCGATTTTTGGAGGCGTTCCAATCGGGAGAAATCTGGAGAAACAGAGTCGGGCGATCAAGAGGTGGTGGATAGCTCTGCCTTAGCTGCTGAAGATTCTCTGCTGCGGGCCGATCCGAAAGCCTATTACCTGTCGAAGGTACCCCTGACCGAAGAGGCTAAAGACAAATCACTGGAGTTGATCCGTAAGGCACTCATGAAATTGGGAGAGATCTACAATGAAAAACTCAACGATTATCCTTTGTCGCTCCAATATTATGAGCAACTGATCGCAGGCCATCGGGGATGCAGATACGAGCCGGAAGCCTTATACAGGGCTGGGCTGGTCCACGGGCTCAACAAACAGGACGCTGCTCAGAAAACCAAACACGATCGCCTCACCAAGGAGTTTCCAGAATCGGATTTCGCCCAACTTTTATTGAATCCTGAAAGTTTTAAGCCCCCGGGCGCTGAAGATGAAATCCGGATCGAAAACTGGTATCGTCGCGCATACCAGGCATTCATAAACGGTGATGCAGCCACTCCAGTGGCGTTGGCCGATTCTGCCCGTACCCGCTTTCGTCAACATCCTCTGATACCCAATTTCGAATTTCTTTCCGCCATTTGCTTGCTCAAACTCCGCGATTCTACAGCCACCCGCGAGGCACTGACCGTATTGGTGGGCAAATATCCGAACCATCCCGTTTCGGAACTGGCCAATGCCTGGCTAAGTGCGGGTAATGAGCCCAAGGGCACCATGAAAACAACCGACCGTGCCCGCGAGCCCCTATTTAGTCGAAAACCCGAGGAACCTCACTTCTATGTACTGGCCATCGCTCTGGATATTTGGAACAAACACAAAGAAATGCAGGTTAAATTATCTAATTTTAATCAAGAGCAATTTAGCGCAGGCCGACTCAAAGTGAGTACCATGCTCTATGGCGAGCAATTTCAATTATTGGTGGTACGGGAGATGCCCGACGAACAAAAAGCCATGCATTATTTCGAAACGACCCAATTGTATGCACCGCTATTGAAAGGCCTGCCTGACGGCAAATTCCATAGTTTTATCGTATCAAAAAACACATACAATGAATTGTACAGCAAGAAACTTCTGACGGAGTATCTGGCATTTTTTAGCGAGCAGTTGAAACCAACAGAAAAGCCCTAAAATAATATTCGAACCACAACGATGTCAAACTTCAACACAAATAACCCAAAATCGGTGCCTGGTAACCCCTGGATTCGGCGGATGTGGTTTGCTTTTTTTACTTTTTGGGTTACTATAGTCCTGTTTTTCACGGGCGTTGCCTACGGACTTTTTGGTGAATTGCCAGGCTTCGCGGACCTAGAAAACCCAAAAAATCTGCTGGCCACGGAAGTTATCGGCTCAGACGGCGTTGTTTTGGGCAAGTATTTTGTTCAGAATCGTTCGTTTACCCCTTATTCCGAACTCTCCCCACATTTGATTCAGGCCCTGGTGGCTACTGAGGACGTCCGATTCGAACGACATTCGGGCATTGATGTGCGGAGTCTTCTGCGCGCAATCGTGTATTTGGGATCGAAGGGCGGCGCCAGCACGATCACACAGCAGTTGGCGCTGAACTTATTCAGTGGTGAGCGTGCCCGTTCAAAACCTGCACGCATTCTTCAAAAATGCAAAGAATGGGTGATCAGTGTTCAACTTGAACGCCGCTATACCAAGCAGGAAATCCTCGCCATGTACCTTAATACGGTCGATTTTGGTTACAACAGCTTTGGTATTAAATCGGCGGCGCGCACCTATTTCAATAAAGACGCCCGCGATTTAAATATCCAGGAATCTGCTGTTTTGGTCGGCCTTCTAAAAGGAATCACCCTTTATTCGCCCGTTCGCAACCCCGAACGCTCGTTGAACCGAAGGAATACCGTTTTGTCGCAAATGGCCAAGTATGGCTACCTTGAGGACGAACAGGCAGACAGTCTTCAAGAATTGCCCTTGAAACTAAACCTTCGGCCATCCGACCACGCCGCGGGCACGGCCACCTATTTTCGCGAATACCTCAGGGGTTGGTTGAACCAGTGGGTGAAAGACAACCCGCGCCCCGATGGAAAGAAATGGGATATTTATCGTGATGGTTTACGGGTTTACACCACCCTGGACTCACGGATGCAGACCCATGCAGAGGAAGCTGTAGCGACCCACATGAAAGCGCTGCAGAACACCTTTTTTGGACATTGGAAAGGAAAAGGTGAGCCCTGGGGCGACAATACCGAGATCCTGGACCTGGCGATGAAGCGCTGCGACCGCTACCGCGACTGGAAGGAGGAGGGCTTAAGTGAAAGCCAAATTCGGCGGAAAATGCACGAACCTTTGAAAACACGATTGTTCAGCTGGGAAGGGTGGCGCGACACCACCATCAGCCCGATGGACTCCATCCGCTATGCCAAAAAGTTTCTTCACACGGGTTTCATGGCCATGGAACCCGAATCTGGCCACATCAAGGCATGGGTTGGTGGCATCGATATGCAATTTACCCAATACGACCACGTCAACAAAAACGCGCGCCGACAGGCTGGATCCTCATTCAAACCATTCGTATATACCCTGGCCGTGGACAACGGCTTCGACCCCTGCATGCGCATCCCCAATCAACCTGTGACCTTCGAAGAATTCGAGAATTGGACGCCCGACAACTACGACGATTCCTATGGGGGAACGCTCAATATGTTTGAGGGATTGGCCAAATCCATCAACAGCATCGTGGCTTATCTCATGAAGCAAATTGGACCAGATGCCGTGATCGAACTCAGTCGAAACATGGGCATTGAAAGTCCGATGGAACCCTATCCGAGCCTCTGCTTGGGAGCATTTGATATGAGTGTGTATGAGATGGTGGGCGCATATGCCACATTTGCCAATAAAGGGGTTTGGACGAAGCCCATATTTGTTACGCGCATCGTGGATAAAGACGGCAATGAACTGGCCCGATTCGATGCAGAGTCGCGCGAGGTGTTTAGCGAAGAAACCGCTTATGTCATGACCAAGATGCTGGAGGGTGTGGTGAATCGGGGCACTGCATCCCGTCTCAGAGGGAAATATGCGCTGAGAATGCCTTTGGGCGGGAAAACCGGCACCACCCAAAACAATTCGGATGGGTGGTTTATTGGCATTACACCCGGGCTTGCCCTAGGGGCCTGGGTGGGCGCAGATGACCGGGCCGTGCATTTCAGAAGTACCAGTCTGGGCGGCGGAGCCAACTCGGCTTTGCCTATTGTTGGAGAGTTCCTTACCCGGGTATGGGCCGACCCCAAAATCAACATGCCTGAACGCTATTTCGAGGCACCAGAATCTCTTACTATTTCGACCTCCTGCAACTAATACGGCTCTATTTGCTTCTATTGTTGTCAACTTTTGAATTTCTAAACCGATTTTTGATTTTCGACCATAAATCGGGCAATGTATCATAATTCTCAGTAATGCTCATGCCCACGCCATAACGGTAGTTTGAGTCGGCATTGTTTAATATTCGGTCGTCGAGACGATTGAATGCCTTCATGCGCACTGCTCCGTCGCGTGTGAGTAAATATTCCAGCATAATTTCCCCGGCCAATGCGGTAGAATTTGCGGTTTGTACTGTATTGCTGCCCAATTTTCCGTCGATCAGGAGGCGATCATTGAACAAAGAAACATTACCTGCCACGGCCAAATCTCCTTGTCGACCCGGCGCTGAGGTGTTGATTAAATTGGATCGGTTGCGGTAGGAAATGCCCAGGCTCACATTATCGATGAGCTGGGAAAGCATGTTGTTGAGCTGGTTGCTCAATACCTCCGTGAGTGAATTGGCACCCGTACTGCCCAGGAGGCCGGTGAGGGCTGCATTATCGGCAGGGAAAAATTGTCCTGCAATCAACAATGCCAATACCTGGTTGTTCAACTCCTGTTCGTTTTGGTTGATGCTTCTAATTCGTGCGGCCACAGGGTCTGTTGCATTGTCTTCGTTATTTCCGGGCATTTTCAGCTGGAAGCTGACGTCGGGTTTGAGCAGGGAACCTTTCAACTTGAGGTAGGTATCGACCGTGATTTGCTTTCTTGTTTCATTCTGTAGCTGTGATGGATCGAGGAGTCGGTCTACATCACAACGCTGTCGGTATACGGCGCTCAAATCCAGCTGGGCATCATAGGGATCGCCCGACCAAGTGATCGTACCACCGGGCTCCAGTTTAAATTTCTTGCCTGGCAAATTGGCTAAGGTGAACATATAATCCCCTGATTTCACCGTGTAGTTGCCGTCCATGAGTAATTCACCGTCCGGACGATAAGATATGACCATTTGCCCTTCACCATTTCCTTTTAGAATATCGCCGGCAGCCCGGTCAAACAAAACACTAAACTCTGCATCGCGGTTCATGTTCAAATTCATGCGGAAAGCCACTCCCTCGGGGTGAAACTCCGACTCTTCAGCCGCTGCAGTCTCATCGCTGCTGTTTGACACGAAATCAATAAACTCGTTGGCGGAGCGTGAACCTTCGCCATCCAAAGGCAATTCGATACGTGTACCTCGCTCGGTGGAGGCCACTACATCAATGTCAACCAGATTAAAATCCCCTGTTATTCTGGCAGTTCCAGTTGCCCTACCCGTCCCAAAAAATGCCTCTCGGTAGCTGGGTGGTGTATTGATGACCTGCATATTGCGGGCATCCACTTTTAAGTCGATGGTAAACCGATCCAAATTTTTGTGCAACAGGCTTCCCGTCACCCAACCCGATCCATTTAAACCATCAGCAACCGTTACCGAATCAAAGCGAATGCGGTCAGGCAAGAGGGTAATGCGCCGACCGAGGCGGAACGATTGATCCAGAAAATCAACGTGAATGCGGTTTTGGGTGAGATCGGCCCAACCGGTTAACTCCGTTTTGGGGCCATTGATGAATAACCGTAAATCGCCCGTAAGGCCTCCATCCAACGAATCAAAAACGGGCTGCAAAAGTGGATTCAACACCCAGGCAGGAAGGTCAGATAAGTTCAAATTTAGGTCGAGGCTATCCTTTCCTGCGCTTCGGCTAAAACTTCCATCGACGGTCAACAACGGTCGGGGCCTTTGTGGCAGGGTCGATAAGGATGAATCCAAAACATACGGCCTTTGTACCTCAGCCTTCAGTTTCATGGCCCGACTATCGGGATCAACCGACGACACAGCCCGTACGTCACCCAAGAGTTGTCCGTTGTAGCGCATTTCAGGGATGGTCAACGTTCCTGTCATTTCTGGCCTACGCAAAACAGCGTTCGCTTTGATATCCAGCAGCATCTTGCCATCCAATTTGTATTCGCTGGGCAATAGGAATGGTGCTAAAGGTGCCAGGGGCACGCCCTTAACGGAAAGCTCGGCTTCATCCTGCTCCTGGGGCCCAATCATACCCCGACACGCGACCTCCATGCTGTCGGAACCCAGGGTAAAATCGCCTAAGGAGAAACGACCATTGTGATAGACGAATGGCTTCCTTTGGTCGAGAAACCAATTTTGCTCGAAAACCAAGAGATG
>CAIVQI010000252.1 GCA_903908015.1 uncultured Bacteroidota bacterium | reverse complement strand
TAATCGGCGGCTCGTTCGGCCTGTTCTGCTTCTAGTTTTAATCGCTCGATGTTTTCTTTTGTCGATTGTATTTTCTCCATAAGCTCCTTTTCTGAACGCCAGCGGCTCCTTAAACCATCCGCATCGGCTCTGAGGTTCGATAATTCCAGTTCGATGATTTTGACCTTTTCGTTATCACTTTCACGCAGCATCGCTTGTTTTTCAATCTCTAGCTGCATAATGCGCCTGTCTAATTCATCCAATTCCTCTGGAACAGAGTCGATTTCGATCCGCAAGCGGGCAGCAGATTCATCCACCAGGTCAATGGCCTTATCGGGCAGGAAACGATCGGTGATGTATCGTTGGCTAAGCTCTACCGCGGCTAATATGGCTTCGTCACGAATCAAAACCTTGTGGTGTGTTTCATAGCGTTCTTTTAGTCCTCGCAAAATGCTGATGGCGTCTACTGCATCGGGTTCTTCGACCAAGACTTTCTGAAAGCGGCGTTCAAGTGCTTTGTCTTTCTCGAAGTATTTTTGGTATTCCGAGAGGGTAGTGGCACCAATGGCACGGAGTTCGCCTCGGGCCAATGCTGGCTTGAGTATATTGGCTGCGTCCATTGCGCCTTCTCCTCCGCTTCCGGCACCCACCAGGGTATGGATCTCATCGATAAATAAAATAAGTGCGCCGTCGCTCTCTGTGACCTCCTTCACCACCGATTTCAGGCGCTCTTCGAATTCGCCTTTGTATTTCGCGCCCGCAATGAGCGCACCCATGTCGAGCGAATACACCACTTTATGCTTCAGGTTCTCCGGAACATCCCCTTTGATAATCCTGAAGGCGATGCCTTCCGCGATGGCTGTTTTGCCCACGCCAGGTTCGCCAATCAAAATGGGATTGTTCTTGGTTCGTCTGCTTAAAATTTGTATAACCCGCCTAATCTCTTCGTCCCTCCCGATAACGGGATCTAGCTTCCCTGATTCGGCGAGTTGGTTGAGGTTGCGCGCGTATTTTTCGAGAGAATTATAGGTGTTTTCCGCGTTTTGGTCAAGTACTTTTGATCCTTTTCGGAGCTCTTTAATGGCTGATGCAATCTTTTCTGTTGTGCATCCGGCGTCTTTCAACAGCTTTGAGGCTGTGTCGCGACCCTCAGAAATGGCCAAAATAAGATGTTCGAGCGCCACAAATCGATCCCCCATCTCTTTAGAGATTTGGCCGGCTTTCGTAAGGCTCTTGTGTACATCAGGATTCAAATAGGCTTGAGCTCCAGTTACCTTGGGAAGTGCCTGACATTGCGCTTTGAGCGCGTCAAACAGACGGCCCGGTTTGGTTTCACATCGCTGAATGATGTAGGAAAAAAGGTGATGATCGACCTGTTCAATGCCCAGCAGTAAGTGAACATTTTCAATGGCCTGATTTGAATTTTGCTGCGCCATCTCGACTGCCTTTTGCAAGGCTTCCTGAGATTTGGCGGTTAAGGATTCTTGGTTCATATCGGTTTTACGCGATGAACAGCAATTCCTCGACCAGATTTGACAATGGATTGTTCTTTAAAACAAAACAGACATTCCGTCAGCTTTTTGTGATAAAACCTGACGAAATGTCTTAAATTTATTTTGTCGCGCCTAAAGGCTGACTTAAGTGGACTTAATCCGGGATTTGGTTCAGGCCATTGGTTTTTCCAAAGAATTCCAACGACTTCGCATTATATGCGCGGGCTGCTTCAATCGGTGTATCGAAAATGCCAAGGTCGAAGCGTTCTTTGTTCTTAAAAATGACCGCTCTATATTTTTTACCACTTTTAACAACACCGCGGTAGCCGTAACGATTCACCGATTTATTGGTATTGCGAACTACTTTAGATCGATTGGCCCACTCTAAATTGGCTTTTCTGCAATCGAGTGGATTGCTGTTGATGATATTCACCAAAAGACGCTCTTGGGCATCAGGTTTATTGACGAATTTTTCAGCAACCAATTTGTGCAGGTATATAGTCTCGTTTTTGTAGACACCCCTCACCCAGGGGCCAATTTTTTTGGAAGAATGCGTATCCGCGGGAGTGTTTCCTGAGATTTTCAACAAATTTGATTTTTTTCAGGTACGGGTTCTCCACAAGAAAGTCGTACACCTCCGCATCAACAACAGCAGTTTCACTGGTGTTCTTCAGGGGGATTTTTACTAACATTGATTTTGTTTAAAAGGTTAGACATCATATTTAATTAACAACCGAGGCAAATTTAAGTAATTCGATTTGTTCAATCAAGACCTGATTTGTCACTGAGTCTTGCAATTTCCTTTGAATAACAAATCGTTTTTACCACCTTATTTCGTAATATAAGTCAGAATCGTCCAAATCTCTCCACTCAATACGCGCCTGCAGGAGGTACTTATGGCATCGGCATCGGGGAAGGATTACCCATTAATGTATTGATTTGATCAACATATCAGTAAAAATAGAGTAAAGCACACCAATAATGGGGATGCCGTTGTGCCAAAACTAATAAGACCAGTCCAATCCTAATTTTTGAATAAATGGATTAATATGCGGATATTTATCAAGTATCCATTGTTTTTTTTCGGAAAGCGTAGCGAAGGTAGCGGATTGAGTATGAGGGGCGACGGTAATCAACTTCAATTGAAGGTCTGATTGACCTGTCCATCGCCTGAGTTGGTTGGTTAAATCGAAAATCAAGTCATCGAGTGCGGTTCGTTGGGTGTCGTGTTCTATGGGAATGTCGATTTCTGATGCATTATTTAATACAGGTTTAATTTGTGAAAGAGCGGCGTATGCATATTTCCGACCCTGTTTGAGCAACCCCTCCAGGAGTTTGTGCCACGCTACTTCAAGCGTGAATAATTCAGCGTTTTCTTTTTGATGCCCGTTATGCTCTGACCCCGTTTTTGGGCTGTCCGAAATGGCTATGGGTGATTGAAGCGCGGGGGATTTAATTTTGGATATTTTGATGGGCTTTGCAACAACATGTCCACCTGAATTTGATGTTTCGATGGGTTCAGGTTTTGGGCTGACTTCTGAGGCGG
>CAIVQI010000251.1 GCA_903908015.1 uncultured Bacteroidota bacterium | reverse complement strand
TGCCTTGGGACGTGTCATATTTGCCGGGAAGCTCGAATTAGAAAACACCTCGATGCAAATAAGTGTTGAGGGTTGGATTCCAGGTGTTTATCAGATTAACTTGAAAGACGCAAGCGCTTCACGCCTGTTGAACCGCAGATTGGTAGTCCGTTAGATTTCTATCCTTCTTAAAGCCCTGTTTGACGACATTGTCAGGCAGGGCTTTTTTATTGATCCTTAATTGATTAACCTAAAATGGGACAGATTGTTTAATATAAATTGGGACAGATCGCTTTTTCAAGAAAAATTCCCACTTGAGTTCATAGACTCATGAAAAGACCCCGACTGAATCATCAATCGGGGTCCGCGATCGGTGGAGCTGCAGGGAGTCGAACCCTGGTCCAGTCAAGCTGATCCACAGCTTTCTACATGCTTAGTCAACCGTTGATTGTCGGGGTAGTCGAGGCCGGTGACTTGCCGGAACTGCCCGTATCAGCGTAAAGATTTCGCTTTGGGACCGCCGAAAGCCCGCTGCTATTTTACTGGTGCGTGGCACGCTTCAGAAAACCACCGCCAGCAAACACCCAGTGGTAGAAGCGCCTCAGCAGTACCCCCTAGGAGTAGGCTGAACCTTGGTCACCTAACCTTAGGGGTTAGGCAGCAAGTGCGTAAGATTGGTTGCCGATTAAGGCGTGGGCATTCTGATTAACGAGATCCTACCCAAGGCTCGGCATGCTTACAGTGTCATCATGGCAAGCTGTCGAATCCGGTCAGCCCCTTGATTATGTAAATCGAGAAAAGAACAACCCATATGGGTAGAAAAGTTCCCGAAAAAGAAGGAAAATGGACTAAAAGGAAATACATATTTTTGGGTAATGAAAAAGACTGTTAATTTTTTAATTTTTTGTCTCGTGCAGCTGTTGTATACGCAGCTTGGAGCAACCATTCATACCCCGAACTTTGTCACCAGTTCGCCGCCTGATGAGGGTATGTTGCCCCTCAATCAACTTAAAAAGAGGCATTTGCAATCGCTTGGTCTCCAATTGAGCGATGAACAAATTTTTTCGACAGGCGACGTTAGTCTGGTTCAGGCCTTGGTACGCGTAGGCGGTTGCACGGGTTCTTTTGTATCGCCGGAAGGTCTCATCATCACCAATCATCATTGTGCTTTTGGGGCCGTAGCAGCCGCCAGTAGTGTGGCCAATGACTACATCACCGATGGTTTCCTGGCCCGAGCACGTACAGAGGAGATCCCGGCGAAAGGACTGACTGTCCGGATCACCATAGGTTTCGAAGATGTATCCGAACGTGTATTGGCCGGGTTGAGCGACGAACTTGACCCAGTTCGAAAGTCTGATGCCATGCGAAGAAACATGAAGCGAATCGAAGAAGAAGCCAAGGGGAATCAACCTGAGTTATTGCATGAAGTTTCGGAGATGTTTGTGGGGCGCTCTTATGTTTTGTTCCATTATCAGACCATCAACGATATTCGTATGGTCTATGTTCCTCCGCGCACGGTGGGTGAGTTCGGCGGAGAAAGTGACAATTGGGTTTGGCCCCGACATACGGGTGACTTTGCCTTCCTGAGGGCTTATGTTGGTCCTGATGGCAGCCCTGCCGCCTATTCATCAGAAAACAAGCCATTTGTCCCCCAAAACCACCTCAGGGTTAACGCCAACGGAGTTTCCGAGGAGGATTTTGTATTTATTCTAGGGTATCCCGGACGTACGTTTCGTCATTATCCCGCTTCCTATTTGGAATATCAACGCGATCAATTGTTGCCCATTACTTCAGAAACCTATGACTGGTTGATTGATGCCATAGACCGTATTGGGGCTTCGGTGGTTGCTTTACGGTTTGACTTGCCTCTGGGCGATTGCAGAGGAGAACTCATGAACCGGAAAGCAGCTTGAGTTGGCCGGAATTTAGCACTTATGGGCGGTCGAGATTGCA
>CAIVQI010000250.1 GCA_903908015.1 uncultured Bacteroidota bacterium | reverse complement strand
CTGATACCCAATCCTGTGACAGGCCGTGCATGGGAAACGGGAGATGCCGTGCCATCTTCTTGGCGTGACCCTGCCTACCTCGACCCCCGAGATTTTCGTTCGGGCAACACCCCGCCCGACAATCCGGCGCGCTACATGCCCCTGCGCCACGTCATGTTTGGGGCGGGCATTCGCTTTTGACCGCCCCTGCGGCGGTGGTTCCCATTAATGCCGGGCAACCCATTGCCTGTATAATTCCCAGGCCACTACCCCCGCACACACCGAAACATTGAGCGAATGCTTGGTGCCACCCTGAGGAATCTCCACCGATCCGTCGCAGCATTTCAGCAAACCGGGTGAAACCCCCTCCACCTCGTTGCCCAAAACCAGGGTGAGCGGTCGCTGGAAGTCCCAGGCCCAGTCGGTGAGTGCGCTACTTTGATCGGTGAGTTCCACCGCAAATATGCCATGACCTTGCGCCCTGAGGAGATCGGTCAGGGCAACTGCATCCGGGTGGTGCGTCCATTCGACCGTGTCTTCCGCACCCAATGCGGTGCGATGCAGTTCGCGGTGCGGCGGCTGACCCGTATAACCCGTGAGGTACAGGCCCGCCAGGCGAAAAGCATCCGCCGTCCGGAAAACCGACCCCACGTTGTGCAGGCTGCGCACATTTTCCAGCAAGAGCCAGACCGGCAATTTTTCGCTATTTTTGAAATCCAGGGGCGACAAGCGGTGAAGTTCGGGAGCGGTCAACTGGCGCATCGTATAAAATTGATTTTATTCATGAAAGAAAAGGCTGGGACAAGGCCCAAAGAAACGCCATTAATGCAACAATACAACCAGTTGAAGGCACAACACCCCGGGGCGTTGCTGCTTTTTCGGGTAGGCGATTTCTACGAAACCTTTGGAGAAGACGCCATAAAGACATCCTCCATACTGGGCATTGTGCTTACCCGCCGAGCCAATGGGGCCGCTGCCGATATGGAGTTGGCCGGTTTTCCGCACCATTCTTTGGAGACCTACCTGCCACGCTTGGTGAAGGCGGGTCAGCGGGTGGCCGTCTGCGAACAAATGGAGGATCCCAAGGCCACCAAAACCATTGTGAAGCGGGCCGTGACAGAGCTTCTCACCCCAGGCGTGGTATTCAGCGAAAAAATACTGGAGCAACGAAGCAATAATTATCTGGCTTGTCTTCACAGCGCTCAAGGACGCAGCGGAATCGCCTTGGTGGATGTGAGTACGGGTGCCTTTTACCTCGCAGAGGGAGCCCATGCCGATATGATCCGTTTGCTGGTCGACCACCAACCAGCCGAGTGTTTAACAGCCCGGGCGCAGCGCAATGAACCGATGCCGGCTGGCCTCGAACATGCCGCCACCCAACCGATTGAGGATTGGGTGTTTGGAGGCGATTATGGGCGCGAGTTACTTCAACGACATTTTCAGACCCCCAACTTGAAGGGCTTCGGGGTTGATGAGCTCGAATTGGGGATTGTGGCCGCCGGGGCCATCATGCACTACCTCACAGAAGTTCATCAATCGCGTTTGGCCCACATCACGCGCCTCAGCCGCATCGATGCAGCGCACTATGTGTGGATGGATCGCTTCACCGTTCGAAATCTGGAGTTGGTTGAACCTTTCCATACCGGTGGAACATCTTTGCTGCATGTGATTGATCGGGCCAAAACACCTATGGGGGCTCGCTTACTGAGGCGTTGGCTGCTGTTTCCGTTGCGTGACCTAAACCGCATTCTCGCGCGCCAGCAGCTGGTTTCGGCCTTGGTGAACCAAGCCGATCGAAGGGTTGAGCTGGGTGAATATTTGGCTCGGGTGGGTGACATCGAGCGCATTTTGTCGCGCCTGGCCACCTATAGGGTACAGCCCCGCGAGTTGCTTCATCTTAAAAGTGTACTACAGGAAATAGAACCCATTCGATCCTGTGCGGACTTGCTGTTGCGCGATGCCCAGCCTGACGCCCGGCGAGACACCCAGCGAGACACCCAGCGAGACACCCAGCGAAACACCCAGCGAGATTCCCAGCGAGATTCCCAGCGAGATTCCCAGCGAGACACCCAGCGAGACACCCAGCGCGATGCCCAGCACGATGTTGGCTGGATCGCTTCTCTTCCTGCCGACCCGGGTGTAGGGTCCCTCGTAGCGCGGTTCCTTTCGCCCGATGCGCCTGCATTATCGACCAAACCCGGTGTGATCGGAGAAGGAGTCGATGCCGAACTCGATCATTTACGCACTTTGTCGACCGGCGCGAAAGAATTTATGCAGCAAATGGTGGACCGCGAAATCCAGCAAACTGGCATCAGTTCGCTTAAAATCAGCTTCAATCAGGTATTTGGCTTCTATCTGGAGGTGACCCATGCCCACCGCGATAAAGTGCCGGATGGGTGGATTCGCAAACAAACCCTGGTCAACGCTGAACGCTACATTACCCCAGAATTGAAGGAGTTCGAAGATCAATATTTGCATGCGGAAGAGTCGATTGCTTCCATTGAAGCGCGGCTCTATCGAAGCCTACTGGACCAGCTGCAAACGCATATTGGGTTGCTGCAATCCATCGCTGTTTGGTTGGCCCGATGCGATGCATTGTTGTCGATGGCCACGAAGGCGGTCGAGGCCGGATATGCTTGTCCGGTTTTGGATGATTCCATGGTATTAGACATCAAGGGGGGCAGGCATCCCGTGATTGAAACCCTGCTGCCTCCCGGTGAGCCTTATGTGCCGCATGATATGGTGCTGGATTCTTCGGATCAGCAAATGATGATGATCACGGGCCCGAATATGTCGGGTAAAAGCGCCTTGCTCCGGCAGACGGCCTTGCTGGTGATTATGGCCCAGATGGGAGGTTATGTGCCCGCAAGCGCGGCCAGGGTTGGTTTATTTGATAAGATTTTCACCCGGGTAGGTGCTTCCGATAATTTATCGGCCGGCGAATCGACCTTTATGGTGGAAATGTTGGAAACAGCTTCCATTCTCAACAATATTTCGGCGCGTTCGTTGATCCTGTTGGATGAGATTGGTCGCGGTACCAGTACCTACGACGGCATTTCCATCGCCTGGTCGATTGCAGAGTATTTGCATGAACACCCATCCATACACCCCAGAACCCTTTTTGCTACCCATTACCATGAACTCAACGACATGGCCGATCGGTTCGCACGCATACACAACTTCCATGTAGCCATTGCCCAACAAGATGGGCGTTTGATTTTTACACGTAAACTGATGCCTGGCGGAAGCGAACACAGTTTTGGGCTGCATGTGGCCCGCATGGCAGGTGTTCCCCAGACGGTGCTGCGCAGGGCCGACGAGCTTCTCAGGCAATTGGAAGAGGAGCGGCCCGACCGACAAAAACGCATGAAGAAGCGCCTGGGCACTGCCCATCAATTGGGATTGTTTACCCCGGCCGATCCCATTTGGGAGGAGGTCAAAAAGATGCTCCGAAGCACTGATGTGGAGCGGACCACACCGGTTGAAGCACTCTTTGTGCTCCACGAAATCAAGCGCCGTGTTGATGCTGCATCCTGATTCATATCATTATTTTTGCCCTGTTTTTCACATTTTAGCTGTAATTCAATCAACCATTTAGCCATGCTGCAAACTGCCGAACGATCGTCTGCCCTTGATGCCTCGGAAAACCCAATATTTCAAAGGCACCTGATCGCCTACCAAACCGCAGCGCAAACAGTTAAAGGACGTGTATTGGAGTTGGGATTGGGCGAGGGCTACGGAATGGAATTGTTGTCGCCCTTGTGCACGGAGTATGTGGGGATGGATAAATTTTTGGATCCAACACGACCGGTAGCCCAGCATGTTCGCCTGGTTCGTGCCGACCTACCTCCGATTCCCGAAACCGATGATCATTCTTTCGATGCTGTGGTGACCTTCCAGGTGATTGAACATATTGAGCAAGATCTTGATTTTTTGCGTGACATTCATCGGGTTCTGCGTCCTGGTGGCGTGCTCATGCTCACAACACCGAACCGCCTAATGTCGCTCAGCCGAAACCCCTGGCACGTTCGGGAATATGCGCCATCGGAAATGAAGGACATCCTGGAACGGGTTTTTGGGCGTGAAGGCACAGAGGTGCGGGGCATTTTTGGGAATGACAAGGTGATGGACTACTACCAAAAAAACAAGGCTTCGGTTCGAAAATTTACCCGTTTTGATGTGTTCGATCTCCAACACCGCCTGCCCCGCAAATGGCTGCAAGTCCCTTATGATTTGGCCAACCGTGCCAACCGAATGATGTTGCGCAAATCAAATACAGGCCTGGTGAACGATATAATGGCATCCGATTATTTCGTGGCACCCCTGGCCGATGACTGCCTCGATTATTATGCAGTTTGTACCAAATCCTAAACAATCCTAAACATTCCAAACCAACCCTATCCTTGGAATTAAACTTTTCATGCAATGGATTGTCATATAAGTTTAATAAATCAAGCTCCCTTTTATTTACCTCCCAACTGAATATTGATGCAAACCAACTCAAAACTCTTTCTTTTTATCATTTTGGGTTTGATGTCTGCTTTATCGAGCAATGGTCAGACCAAGCAGTTGGCGGCAGCCATCGAGTCCACTGCGCCACCGGTACGTTGCTACAGCACGGAGATGGAGGAATGGAACCTACAAACAGGAAGGCAGACCGAAAGTAGGGGGCAATTTGAACATTGGTTGGCTCAGGCCATTGCGCGCAGGGCTCAGGAGCCACAAGTGGAGCAGACCATATACACCTTGCCTGTAGTGTTTCATGTTATTTATACCAACGCAACCGAAAACATTTCAACTGCTCAGATTTTATCTCAGTTGCAGATTCTGAACGAAGATTTTGCCCGGTTGAATCCCGATACCATCAATACACCCATCGCCTTTCGTCCTGTAGCGGCCAACACAGGCATTCAGTTTTGTTTGGCGACCCGCGACCCGCAAGGCAACGCCACAACAGGCATTGTGCGGTATTCCTACCCTTCAGGTACCAATTTCACAACCTCTTATGTTGATGGCACCGTCAAACCGGCCACTGTATGGAATCCGGAGCAATATCTTAATTTTTGGATTGTACCCCTTTCAGGAGGCATTTTGGGATATGCCCAGTTTCCGGTGAGCACCCTGCCTGGTCTTCCAGGGAGTGGTTCGGCCAACACCGACGGTGTTGTTTGCTTGCATACCAGCATCGGTAGGGCGCCTGCCAATCCATTTTCGGGGACCTATAATGCAGGGCGCACAGCCACCCACGAAGTGGGGCATTACCTTGGGCTGAGGCATATTTGGGGCGATGGCGGTTGTTCGGTGGATGATTTTTGTGGTGACACCCCGGCGAGCGACGCGGCCAATTATGATTGTCCTACTACCCATGTGTCTTGCGGCACAGTGGATATGGTTCAAAACTATATGGACTATACCGACGACGCCTGTATGAATATTTTTACGGCTGACCAGCGAACCAGAATGCGTACGGTCATGGAAAATAGTCCGAGGCGTTCCAACCTACGCACATCCCCGGCCTGCCTGCCTTTGAATAGTCCACCTATAGCCAGCATGTTGCAAACGCCCATCCAGGCGTGTCTCAATGTGCCGGTGACCCTCAACGACCAAAGTACCAATGGACCAACGCAGTGGTTGTGGACCATACAGCCTTCAACTGGATTTCAATTCACCTCAGGATCTTCCGCCACCTCACAAAATCCAGTGATTGTTTTTAACCAATCCGGAACCTACAGCGTTCAGCTTCGGGTGAGCAATGCATTCGGAAGCGATAGTATCCTGCGGTCAAACGCCATTGTCATCGGCTCAGGCAGAAGCCTGCCTTTCATTGAGTCATTCCCGGGTGCCACACTCGCATCGGGATGGTCGATTTCCAATCCTGATGCATCCACCACATGGGAATTTCGTACGGGCGTCACACCGGCTGGCGCATCAACCCCTATGGCGTGGATTGACTTGTTTGATTACAATGCAAGCGGTGAGGTGGATGGATTGGTGTCGCCGGTCATTGATTTAGCGGGCGTCAACAACCCCATTGTGTCGTTCGATGTGTCCTATGCCCGATACAGCACTACATTGTTCGATAAGTTGCGTGTGGATATCTCGACCGATTGTGGGGTCACCTACACCAACGGCATTTACCTCAAAGAGAATTTGGTTTTGGCCACGGCCGGAACGGTAACCACTTCATTTACACCCACGACGACCGCTCAATGGCGCCGCGACTCCATCTCCCTAACAAACTATGCAGGCCAAAAAATCCGACTTCGGTTCAGCAGCATCAATGGGTATGGCAACAATCTTTACCTGGCCAACATGCGGGTAGATGGACAAGCCAACCTGTCGTCGGTTACAGGTAACCTTCGGTACCAAAATAGTGCACTCACCCCATTCACGAATACGTCCGTTCGTCTGATGCAGGGTGCTGCCCAGATCGCTTCCGCCTCCTCAGGAAGCACCGGAGATTTTAGCTTGAGCGCACAGGCGGGTGCCTATGGCCTTCGAATCAATACGCTAAAGCCGTGGGGTGGAGGCAATGCAACCGATGCACTCTTCATCAACAGGCATTTTTCCGGGACATCGCTTTTGTCTGGTTTGCCGCTATTGGCGGCGGATGTGAACGCCTCCGGCACGGTGAATTCTTCTGATGCATTGATTGTTATGCGTCGTTTCACAACCCAGGTCGATTCATTTGCTGCAGGAAATTGGGTGCTGTCTCCTTCTGTCCTTACATTGCCTTTTTCTGGTCCACTGGCCTTGCGAATCCTGGCGATGGGTGATGTGAACGGATCCTATGTTCCTGATGCTGGCCTTAGAAAATCCTACCTGCCCCTCGGCCTTGTGCCGTCTGAATGGGAACAAGCAGATGAGCTTCCGGGTGTGGTAGGCTTGTATGTCGACCAAGATGCCATATTGGGGGCAGTGAGTTTGAATGTTTTGTTGCCCGAGGCCTGTGTTGTTGATGCGGTGTTGGGTGTTGCGGAATGGGATGCCTGTACGTGGAAGCAAGAAGGCCGGATCCTACGGTTGGCCGGATACCGACAGTCGGGGATCAGATTGACCCAGGGCGAGGCGCTCGTGCAACTTCGGATGAGTGGCAACCCAGGTATTTTGGCGATGCATGAATCCCAATCAGAACTGTCTGACATCGCAGGGAATCCGCTGCGTGCCCTCAATCTGCTTCAAAGTCGGGGCACATCAAACCAAGAACGTTCCCATGATCCGCTCTGGGTTTTCCCCAACCCGACCACGGGCAAGGTGTTTGTGGAGATTCCCAAAGGGCTTCACACGATTGTTTCTGTTCATTTATTTGATGCCTTAGGTAGGAAGGTGCTGGCCTTCGACGCAGACCAAATCAAAATGTGCAGCGGTCGTGCTGAACTTGACTTGCGCCACCTGGCAGTCGGAACCTACCGCATCGAACTCACAGGAAAATCTGAGGCGGGCACCTTCATGGGCCACGCTTTGTTGGTGAGGAAGTGAGTTTCATTTGGTGCGAAGCGCACGTGACGTTAATAGTCGCGCACACACCGTACAGATCCACCCCATGTTTTAAGTCCGGTGGCCCGAGCAAAGTTTCCGGCATCAAAACGGAGCAAATACCCATAATTGAGGTCTGTCGGGCTTAAATTAGGGGTTTGTAGCAGCAAATTTCCTCCAAAGGCCTGGTAGGTTCCGTCGTCTCCCACGCGTGCACCCGCCGGAAGTGCCGAAAATCCAAATGCATCGATGCCGTAATGGGGATTGGTGTTGTTGTGGGCGAGCCATCGGGGGTGAATGCTGGTGTTGCAGGCCGTTGAATAGGGGGTGTTGATTTGTCGGCACGACTTCAACGCCCTTCCTGGTCCATTTCTATTGCTTGAAGTGTTGGAGTACCCATTATTCTGGCAAAAATTGGTGAGGGCGAGGTACTCTGCATCGGTAGCCACGTGCCATCCGGTCGGGCAAATACCACGGGTGTCGGCCAAAGCGTACCAGTTGTAGAGTTTCCCATAGGCTGAGTCGTATACGGCACTATCGTTGGGCGAGGCCACGGCCCCCGATGTAGCCCTTCGCCATGCAGAAGTATCCAAACCTGTGGGAATGGGATCGCCGTTTCTGTACTTTGATACCCGCAAACTCTGCTTAAACCAACATAGGGGCCTGAGTTGACTGTTGATGGTGAGGTTTAGTGTTATCGTGGCGTAGTTGTTTCCATCCACATCTGTGGCTTGGGAAGTGCCACAGACAAATGGCGCGGCGGTGGTGGAAAACATAACTTCGTTCCCGTAGGCAGTTCCTGCAGCGTTGGTGGCATAGGCGCGAACCCGATAGGCAGTACCTGGGGTTAATCCACTTAATTGACTCGTGAAGCTGCCCAAACCGGATCCATTCACGGTAAACTGGTTGGCCAGCGTGGGGTTAGCGCTTGTTCCATAAGCAACACCCCGTGCAGAAACAATGGCTCCTCCGCTGGAAGTTACCATGCCTCCGGTGGAGGCCCCACCAGAGGTTATCGCCGTTGCCGCTGTGGTTGAAACGCCCGGAAGGGCGACACAAACGGCTAAAGAACGTGTTGCAGTCGCATTCGGGCATCCACCAGTGCCGGTAGCCGTATAGGTGATCGTGGCCGTGCCGGGTGTGAGGGCCGTCACCAAGCCCGTCGTGGCGTTCACCGTGGCTATTGCCGTATTGCTGCTGCTCCATGTTCCTCCGGTCACCGTAGAG
>CAIVQI010000249.1 GCA_903908015.1 uncultured Bacteroidota bacterium | reverse complement strand
TTCACGGATTGTGAGGTGAGCATTGCGCCTAATTGTTGTGTGATCACCGACAACAAACCCGAATTTTTGGGTGTGACTGAGCTTTTGCGTCACAATGTGCATCAAACGATGCACCTACTGAAACGTGAACTGGAAATCAGGTTAGAAGAATTGGAGGATGACTGGCATTTTTCATCACTCGAAAAAATATTCATAGAGGAGCGGATCTACCGAAACATTGAAGAATGTGAGACCTGGGAAGCGGTTATTCGTGCCATTTTTGAAGGATTGATGCCATTTCTTCCACTTTTGCGCCGAACGGTGACGGAGGAAGATGTGGCGCGCCTAACGGAAATCAAAATCAAGCGAATCAGTAAGTTTGATGCATTTAAGGCCGACGAGCACATCAGAGGCGTTGAAAAGACCATGGAGCAGATTGGCTACGATCTGCAGCATATGGTGGCCTATACCATCTCTTATTATGAAAAACTATTAAAAAAATACGGCGGTGGTCGAGGCAGGAAATCGGAGATGAGGGTTTTTGACGCGATTCAGGCGGTGCAGGTGGCGGTAGCTAGCGAAAAATTGTATGTCAACCGCGCGGATGGATTTGTTGGATACGGTTTGAAGAAGGACGAATATGTGACCGATTGTTCGCCTCTGGATGAGATTATGGTGGTACGGCGAGACGGCAAGATGTTGGTCACGCGTGTCAGTGAAAAGGGATTTGTAGGTAAGGACGTGCTGCATGTGGATGTTTTCCGAAGAAGTGATGATCGCCTGACCTTTCATATGATGTATTTGGATGGTGAGAATGGTATTGTTTACGCCAAGCGATTTCAGGCCGGTGGCGTTACCCGGGATAAGGAATATGACCTCACCCGGGGCTCAAAAGGCAGTAAGGTGTTGTACCTCAGCGCCAATCCGAACGCTGAATCTGAGGTCGTTCAGGTTTTTTTAAGCCCTGCCTCGCGCGCCAAAAAGAAGGTGTTTGATTTTGATTTTGCGGAATTGGACATACGCGGGCGATCGGCGCAGGGCAATATCCTGACCCGCTATCCGGTGAAGCGGGTGCTTTTTCGTGAACGGGGGGCGTCGACATTGGGTGGACGGCAGGTGTGGTTTGATGAAACAACGGGTCGTTTGAATGTAGACGCGCGTGGTCGTCTGCTGGGATCATTCGATTCGGGGGATGCCATCCTCGCCGTTTACAAGGAGGGTTGCTATGAACTCACCAATGCCGATTTAACTCATCGCTTTGTGCCGGAGCAGTTGATTTTGCTGGAGAAATGGGTGCCATCACGCCCGATTACTGCGGTTCATTTTGTTGGGCTGCAGAAGGCTACTTTTGTGAAGCGCTTTATCATTGAGACAGCCACCTTGGATAAGCGGTTTTCTTTCATTTCTGAGTCGGCCGCATCGAAGTTGTTGTTTGCCGATACGCGGAGTGATTTGGTGGTAACCTTTGTGGTCGGAAAGGGCAAAAAGGCGCAAAGTTCGACCGTTAATTTGACTGAATTCATCGATGTTAAGGGGTGGAAAGCAGTGGGTAACCGGCTGGTTTCTGATATTCCTGTGTCTGTTGATTTGGTTTCCTTTACGCTGGCTGATGAGTCGACCTCGAGGGGATTGGAGGGTGATAGGATAGGAATTGATGGTGAATCCGAAGTTGGCGCCAATGTTTCTGAGTCTAATGGCGCCACAGAATTGGGGAGTCATGGCGGTATGTCTGCACTTGAGGATCAAAATACGGGCGTTATTGGCGGGGAGTCTTCCTCTGAGAAGCTAAATATGGGTGTAGTTGGGGGGGAATCTGCAATAGAAGAGCTGAATTCGGGCCCAGACACCAAGTTTGTTGGGCAAAACACCAATGATGTGAACAGGGAGGAGTCGAAAGGAGGGCAAGATTCTTCTGATGGTGCTCGGAAAGCGGGTGTGCCCCGTCAGCTGGGGCTATTTGACTGACCTTTTCTTACTCGGCCGCGCTGGGCCTGAGGCCAAAACCAATTGATATGATTCCATAATCATGTCCTCGATTTGGGGTTTTGACAGCCTTCCGTTCAAACTGATGGTATTCCAGTGTTTTTTATTCATGTGATAGCCAGGCAGTACATCTTCGGGATAATCTGCTCTCAAATGAATGGCTTTTTCTGGGTTGCATTTTACATTGCATTGATCAGGCTGATCGAGGTCGATGATGAGGTATATCTTGCCCCTGATTCTGAAAACCAAATTCTCCGGTCCGAAGGGAAAGTCTTCTGTGGTGTCTTCAAGAGCCAAACAAAAAGCCCGGAGTTCTTCTGGATTCATAATAGAGACTTGATTTTACTATTGAAGGCCGCGTGTATTATTGGTTGATGTAAATCTCATCATTGCCTGTGGAAAGTGCAAGTGCCAAAAGTTAGTTGATGCGGATGTTCATGATGGATTGGTCGTTTTTGAAATGTTGATCGGCAAGGGCGATGGGCACTATGGATGGGTCGTTCTCCAAATATTGATCGGCAAGGCTGATGGGCATGTATGTTCATGGACATGTAGCGTAAGGGGGTGTTCGCTCTTGTCATCCTTTTTGATATGACATCAGTGGGACAGGCATCAATGTCACATGAGATAGCGCATGTCGAAACAGGCTCCAACGTGATTGAAACGCAAGATTTTTATTTTTCAAGGCCAACCGAATCCCCGTACGGCTTTTGTCATACTGAGCAATTTTTAATCGTCAACGAATTTTGCATCCATGATTTGGGGAGGATCGTTCGATTGGCTAAAAGGGCTCAATAATTGGCAAGTTCGCCTTATACCGTTCGTTTTTTTTGGTATCGTTGTATGTGATGGATCACATGCCAGCACCCATGGCTCAGGGCTTTGTGGAAGTACTCTTGAAGCTGTGGTCAGATATGATAATGATGATGGGATTTTTGGGGGTTTATGGGATGGACTCACTGAATCTACGGTACACCCAATCAGCTTGGTTGTGGTTGTTGGTGCGGGTCAGCGCGCAGTCGTTCATTCCACGCTGCCCATCGATCCAGTGGTTATGGCGATTGACTCGAACGGGCAACCCATTTCGGGTCTGGAGGTACACTTTTCTGTAGATTCTGGAGGGGGTGCTGTCCAAACTGGCGTTTTTTATACCGACACAAATGGGCATGCTTCGCCGGGATGGTGGCGGTTGTCGACCCGATCCGGAGTCAATAGGCTCTTGGTATATTCGGGTGATAGTCTACTAAACTCGGACACCCTCATTTTGGAGGCGACAGGCTTACCTGGTTCTGCTGTGCAACTGCAGTTTATCGGGGTACAACCTGATGGGGTATCGGGAATCGCCTGGCCGGCGCCTTTGATGGCTGAGGCGGTCGACACATTCGGGAACCGCGATACCTCTTTTCGACGCCAATGTACGCTATATTTATTGACGGCTGACGGCTCATTCTATGGGCAGTTCAATCCGATAACGGTAACGACTGATACGGGTTTGGCGATCTGGACGGGCTTAATGCTGCACAGAGCACTCGATTCTGTACAATGGATGGTTTATGCACCAGGCATTGATTCGCTTTTTGGGCATTATTTTCGTGTTCTGGCCCGATGGCCATCAGGCTTGAGCCTGGGTGCTGATTCAGTCATTGGCTTATATGGCGACACGCTTGATCAATTGGTGGCCACACTTTTGGACGATGGTGGGGGAACTATTCATTACCGATTAGAATCAAGCGATGCATCGTCTTTTTTTGTTTTGGATTCCGTTAGTGGCAACCTGAATACATTACCTCATTGCCCAGCAGGTGTTTTCAGATTAATCATATCGGCGGTGAACCAGGTGGGGAGCTGTACGGATACTTTAATGATTCAAATTCTACCGGCACCACTGCTGGTGAGGGTACTCCACCACAGCAAGGTGTATGGCGATAGTTTGGATCGGTGGGCTGCGCCAGGGGATCCGCGGGTTGGGGTGACGGGGCTTCGTCAATGGGATTCCTGGTCGACCGTCCGCCTGCACTATTCGGGTTCAGCATCCGCGCATCTGCCCGAGGCT
>CAIVQI010000248.1 GCA_903908015.1 uncultured Bacteroidota bacterium | reverse complement strand
GGGTGTTGAGCGGATGCCTTTGGTGGTTGCGGTGCACGCCGAAAAGCGACTACAAGAATATGGGGTTGTCGGAGAAGTCGATTTTAAAGGACGAGGATCGCTCGCACACCAGCATGCACGTTTTGTGATGGAGGAACTCCTGCCTTGGCTGGAACATGCTGCACGATGCCCATCCCACCCCGAACGGCGTTTTGTTGTGGGATGTTCATTGGGTGGCCTCACGGCATTCGACCTTGCGTGGAAATACCCCGATTTTTTTGCAGGATCTGCGAGTTTATCGGGTTCATTTTGGTGGCGAAGCCGCGATCTCCACCAGGGCTATACTGATCAGGACCGTATTGCCCATCGGATGATTCGAATGGGCGAGCGAAGGAATGGGTTAAAGTTTTTTTTTCAAGCGGGCACACGCGACGAAACCAATGACCGGAACCATAATGGCATCATAGACTCCATCGATGATACATTGGATCTGATCACGGAATTGATAAAAAAGGGGTATAAACAAGGCATTGATGTGTCGTATCAACAGGTGGAGGGCGGCCGACATGATTTGCCTACCTGGAAGAACGTACTCCCTTCGGCAGTTCTCTGGCTCATGCCATCAGCAGACTTTGTGGAAACCCCAATGAAAAAAACACATTTTATCAAAGCATGAAAATTTCTGGTGCACGGAGTTGGTATCGTTTCTTGAGCAAACACTATCAAAATTTGTTTCTCGATTACCGGGTCGACCTGAAACCGCGATATGGACATGGCCTAAGTCCGCATCCAGAACTTCAAGAGTTGATGCAATCTCAGCGGTCGAATTACCGTGAATTGCTCATAGAATTTATGGGGCATGCCCAAGCCCTTGCCCATATTCCACTGGCCAATGCGGTTCCCCCAAACTGGACTGGCCCTGTCTGGAACAATGGGTTTTTGCCCGGACTCGATATGGTGTCTCTTTATGGAATGCTGATGCATCTTCGTCCGAGCCGCTACCTCGAGGTAGGTTCCGGGAATTCCACCCGTGTAGCCCGGATGGCGGCCACACAAGGGGAGTTTGCCATCCAAATCATCAGTATCGACCCCCAGCCGCGTACGGATATAGAGAAGCTGGCCGATGAAGTATGGAGAATCCCTTTGGAAAAGGCCAACATTGATTGGGCCACAGAATTGGCTCCGGGGGATGTTTTGTATGTCGACAACTCTCACCGGGTTTTGCCCAATTCCGATGCCACGGTTTTTTTTATGGAAATACTGCCCCGCCTGCAGCCAGGGGTGATCGTACACATTCATGATGTATTTCTGCCCGACGACTACCCAGATGAGATGTGTGAAAGGGGATATTCTGAGCAGTATCCCTTGGCTGTCGCCCTCATGGCCAACCCCAAGCGCTACCAACCCATGGTCCCTGCCTGGTTCGTGGCCCACGACCCCGAACTGAGAAGCCTGGCAGATTCGTTTTGGACGCCGCCGCCGTTCGACAGGGTGGAACGACATGGTTGTTCCTTTTGGATGCGCATTGAGGACGAAAAATGACCCGCTCAGATCGAAGCCTGTTGCTGCTGGCATACTTCCTTTTCGGATTAGCCGCTGTGGGTGCTGGGGTTCAGTCGTGGTGGCTGGCCCAAACCAGCACGAATACCATCAATGGAGCGCCTTTTCATGAGTACAACAATTATGTGATTTTCAAACAATCCTTCCATCATTTGTTGGCTCGTGCGGACTTATATCAGGCATGGCCGGCGGAACATTGGGACCTCTTTAAATACACCCCTACTTTTGCCTTATTTTTTGGCGTTTTTGCACTCTTACCAGACTTCTGGGGCCTCTTGGGTTGGAATTTGTTGAATGCAAGTGTTTTGGCGGTAGGCTTACTGAGCTTAAAAGACTGGAGCAGGCGCAAGCAGGCGCTTGGAATGTTCTTTTTATGGCCTGAATTGCTGATTTCACTCCAAAACGAGCAATCGAACGCACTGATTGCCGGTCTTCTGATGTTGGCATTCGGTGGATTGGAACGAGGCCAGCAATTACGCCCCGCACTATGGATCGTATGCAGTGTTTTTATCAAACTATTTGGGGTGATGGCGCTCGCGCTGTTTCCTTTTTTTGGACGGTGGCGTATGACGCTTGCCAAAGCGGCGGTGATCAGTTTAGTCCTCGGTGCAGCACCTCTTCTCGTTGCATCAACCGATGATTATCGGGCCATGTTGCTCAGCTACATCAATATGTTGGCGCACGATCACTCGGTTTCTTATGGCATGTCTGTTATGGGATGGCTGCAAGCCTGGTTGGGCGAGCTTTTGTCGGTTCATTTCCCCAAAGCGCCCGTGCTTTTTTTGGGATTCATTGGGTTAATCATGCCTGTATTGTGGGTGTGGGTGGTTCAGCTTCGGCAGCAAGGACTGATGGGTAATTGGTGGCGTGAAGGCCTATCGGTGTCGCTTTCTTTTCGGGGCCTTTGGCTCTCATCAATCATGATCTGGATGGTCATTTTCAACCACAAAGCGGAGTCGCCCACCTTCATCATTGCCCTTGCCGGGGTATTACTGGCGTACAAATATGGTTCCCGGTCGGGTTGGGATCGTTTGCTGCTGATCGCATGTTGGGTTTTGTCGTCGTGGTCGCCCACCGACATATTCCCATCAAGCTTACGCAAAGAGTGGGTGGAGCCCTACCAACTCAAGGTATTCCCGTGCATGGTATATTGGTTGCGAATAGTTTGGTTGATGTCGGCCTCTGCCCTGAATTCTTTGCCTTCAGCGTTGACACAACAAGAACATCCTCAAGGGTGACATTCAACTCATGATCACTTTTTTCGGCACTCAACCCAATACCATAGCCGCTTCTTTGAGGTCTTCAGGATCGAGACGGGTCAACATGGCACGATCCGGCTGATCAATGGCCGCTACCCGGTTGCTGTGGGCGATCACCATGGCTTCAAAAAGGTTTCGAACGTAGCGGGCATTACCAAAATCCTCACCAGCTCCAGAGGATTTTTGTTGCAGATGCAGCAAAAGTGCTTCTTCTAAAGAACTTTCAATGTCATAGTCGTTTGACTTGGCGATGCGTTTGCAGATTTCAACCATTTCTTCAGCCCCATAATTGGGAAAAAATACGGTTCGGTTGAACCGACTGGATAAACCGGGGTTAGAACCAATGAAGCGGTCCATTTCGTCGGTGTATCCCGCAACCACAACGACCAGGCGGTTGCGGTAGTCTTCCATGCGCTTCAGCAGGGTATTGATGGCCTCTTGTCCGTATGAATCATCACCCTTTTGGGGCGAGAGGCTGTAGGCTTCATCAATGAACAGCACGCCATCCAGCGCACGGGTGATGACTTCATTTGTTTTGATCGCTGTTTGCCCAGAATAGCCTGCCACGAGTCCAGCGCGGTCCACTTCCACAAGGTGCCCTTTTTGCAATACACCCAATTCGCGGAGCATATCGGCGTAGAGGCGGGCCACGGTAGTTTTGCCTGTTCCGGGTGCTCCCGTGAATACGCTGTGCAGACTCACCTGCACGACTTGCAGTCCGGCCGCCGACCTCTGTTGCTGCAATGCCACCATGTTCGACAGGCTTTTCATCTGTTCTTTAACCGAGGTCAACCCCACCAACTGATCGAGCTCCTGAAGTGATTGATGTTTTTTTCGGGCATTCCCACCTTTTCCTGCTTGTTGCGCAGTCTGATGGCTTTCTGACTTAAAACCAGAGGAAGATGTCGGGCCTGCTGGGGTAAACGGACCATGCAACTGCTCGGGGGTTTGGCCGTTCAGCACCATGAAGCACAGCTTGCCGGCTTCAGGATCATCGAATTGACTTAAGGTCCAAGACACTTTTGCATCTTTTTCCTTCCAGTTATAAATGGAGGTATTGTCGACAGCATAAATCGACTCTTTCAGATCTTGTATGTTTCCCGGGGTAATTAACTCTGTTTGGGTTAGGTCTATAAAAACCAGGCAATCATCATAGACATACACTTCCATTCGCCGATCAAAAGACTTTCGGCCTTCAACGCGCTGCACCCTACAGTGGCCCGTCCAGTAATTTCCGCCAATACTGAATGTTTTGTAACCATTGTTTATGCTTAATCGGAGCAGTGGACCGCCTTCCCGCAACTGAACCCTATTGTAGGCGTTCAGGAATTTTTTGAGTCGTACATTGTCAAAATTCATCTCCATGCCCGTCAGCAGCAGAGCGTAAAGGCGAATGCTATCCGCATCCTCACGACTCACCTTACCGTCGCGCCCACCAGCTTCCAAAATTCGGTCGACTGACGGGGCGGATGCAGCTTGGTATATTTTCCGCATTTCCGTCTCAGGAATATCGAATAGGTGGTAGAGCCGCATCACCGACATCATTTCCTCACTGTCGATTCTGCCATCAGCGAATGCTTTTTTCGCTTGAACATGCGCAATATTGAGGCTCAGCGAAAGATCGGCGGGAAGGGTGTCTTCTCCGGGTTTTAGGAGGGGTTTCCACGCCTCGAGGCGTTTGAGCGCATCAGGATCGACCCCATTGTTCAAAAGTTCCTTTTTCAAAAATTGGTAGAGCTTTTCCCGGTCGCGTTCGCCGTCTAGTTTAGATACTGCGTGCTGCGATTCCAGTACAAGTACCTGTGCAAACGATGCCTGATCGGGTTCAGTAGAATCGAGGTACTCACACAGGCCCTTGAGGAAGGCGTTGGTGCGCTTATTTAATAACCAGCCAGTGGTTTGCAGGTCCCGAGGCAGTCGATCCCAAAGGGGCAAGGAAATTTCATCATTGTTGGGCACAGGTGCAGCAAGGTTGGCCATCGAACTAAAAATTAATCTCTAACACAACGCACGGATCCGCCCCAGGGTTTTGTTCCCGTTGCGGGAGCAATGTTGCCCGTTGAATTGCGGAAGTACTGGCCCTGTACCAGATTGGTGGTTGATAGGGTAGACGATAACAACAGGCAGTATCCAGAGAGTGAGGTGAATTGTCCATCATCTCCGGAGCGCGCTCCTGCGGGCATGATGGACAAACCCAGGGCATCAGTACCCCTGTGGGTGCTGTGGCTATTCCATCGGGGGTGTATGGAAGTATTGCAGTTTCCGCCCAAAGGGGAAGAAACCTGCCGGCAAGATTTTAGCGCACTGCCCGCACCATTCACATTCGAAGAAGAATTTGGGTAACCCCGACCCACTGTATGGTTAATCATTGCGGTGATTTCTGTATTGCTGGGCACATGCCAGCCCAAAGGACATAGCTTCCTGGGGTCGGTGATCGCATACCAATTGTATAATTTGCCATAGACTTGTTCATATTGCAAGTCGTTTTGGTAGGTCGACCATGCGCCGGAAGTCAAATTTTTCCACTGAATACTGTCTGTGACCCACGGGATGCTGTCACCATTGG
>CAIVQI010000247.1 GCA_903908015.1 uncultured Bacteroidota bacterium | reverse complement strand
GTGGCCCTAAATCGGAAATCAATCAAATTGATCAATTCCGTGCTTGCAAACTCAATCTGCCTGTATTGCGCACTCTGAAACCCACTGGCAGGCGTCAACGTATTCCTAAACTTCATGTACTGCTCCTTCTCCATCCCATCACCCATGATCGTAAAAGAACTTGATAGCATATCGAAATACCGACTAATTCTCCGCAATTTCTCCGTGAAGAAAGCCGCTTCTACCACCTCTCTGTTCGATACCTGGTCGATCTCCCACAGAATCATTTTAAACAACAACTCATTGATTTGGTGATACATAATAAACACCATTTCATCGGGCTGATCCGTGCGCTGCACCTGCAACCCCAACAAAGCATCAGGCAAAATATAATCCCAATACGTAATGGGGTTAGACCACGATAGTCCCTCCAAATGCACATCTGGATTCTGGTCAATGGCGCGGTATTTCTCGTCGATCCGCTTCAGTATTTCTTCTCTGTCCATGTTGTTGCTCTCAAATTCTACCTGCAAATAACCGCTGATTCTGCGATTCTTTCCGCAATGGGGAAAAGATTTTGCATGATTGGTTGACAGAAAACTATGCTTGGTGGTTGGCGAAGGGGAATCAAATGCCAACAAATGAGAAGCTAATTCACAGTGTAATGGATTTCAAAGTACCTTTGGTGGGTGGATATTATTTCATATACAGCGGCATTTGTTCAGCGTACGATGGAGGCCGCCGAAGGCGGCCATGATTGGTGGCACATCCACCGCGTACACACCAACGCCAAGAAAATTGCAACCACAGAACCCGCAGATTCTCTCGTGGTTGAACTCGCCGCACTGCTCCACGATATCGCCGACTCAAAATTCCACAACGGTGATGAAACAATCGGTCCCGCCACCGC
Organism: uncultured Bacteroidota bacterium; assembly: GCA_903908015.1. Taxonomy (GTDB): domain Bacteria; phylum Bacteroidota; class Bacteroidia; order UBA7662; family UBA7662; genus F1-60-MAGs140. The sequence continues at coordinate 651 of CAIVQI010000247.1, read as the reverse complement.
CCGAACGTTCCTCAAAACACAGGCCCAACCCCAATTCCCAAACATTCTCACCGATGAGCAAATCAACCACATTGTGCTTATCATCGAAAACATCTCCTTCAAAGGCGGTAAAGAAAAAAACTCCTTTCATTCCCACGAATTGGCCGTGGTACAAGACGCAGACCGATTAGACGCTATCGGCGCCATCGGTATCGCCAGAACTTTTAATTATGGCGGTTTCAAAGGCAGTGAAATATTCAATCCCAACCTGCCCCCAAATCCCAACATGAGCAAGGAAGAATACAAAAAAGGCGGCAACCCCAGCCTCAACCACTTCTGGGAAAAACTACTCCTGCTCAAAGACCGAATGAATACCCATACAGGGAAGGTTATGGCGGCGGAACGACATGCATTCATGGTGTCTTACTTACGTCATTTTTTTAGTGAAACAGGCATTCAACCCCCAGAATTTGAACTGCCATCAGAATAACGAGGCATTACAATCGTTCAGCAAACGTGAACGAGATTAATACCCAGAAGAAAATCATCCTCCCCTCCCTATTAACAACCTTAACAATCTTAATCATTGGCATCACTGCCTGCGTTGGTAACAAAGAAGAAAGCGCAGATTCTAACATTGACCCCGAAGCCAAAAAAATTGCACTCAGCAAT
>CAIVQI010000246.1 GCA_903908015.1 uncultured Bacteroidota bacterium | reverse complement strand
TACACCGTGCAATGGTTGGGGGTTGACACGCGCAAGGGTGACCGATTCACCATGAGTCATTCGGTCGTGGCTGAGGGACTTCGCGCTGAGTTTAGCCCGGCCCCTACCCTTCAGTTCGCCCCGGGCCTGTATTGGTGGCGCCAAAACAGTGCGCGAATATCGACCTTTAGGGGTCGCCGGCTGGCAGTAGACAGCCGACTCCAGTGGGGTGGCTATTTCGATGGCCGAACGGTGCAACACCAAACTGAATTATGGTGGCGGGGCAACCGGCATGCCCAAATGAGCCTCCGGCTGGAGCTCAATGAAATTCAAACCGAGTCTGGAAGTTGGTCGACCACCCTGGTGGGCAGCAGAATCGGCTACGCCCTCAACGCGCGTTGCTTTGGCTCCTTGCTCACCCAATGGAATTCCGCCCAGGATGAATTGAATCTAAATTTTCGTTTCCAGTACATCCCCTTTGTGGGGGCCGATGTGTTCTTGATCGTGAATCAGGTTTGGCGTGGCGATGGACAAGGCGAGGAGCGGCGCTTATTGCCCTTGCGGCAGGTGGTGATGACGAAAATCATCTGGCGCTTTGTGGCCTAATCCAATTTACACTGCTTTCGACCCACTCTTTCGATTTTTTTGTTAATTTCGGAGGCGATAAACGATTCATGAAACGAATTTTGCCTTTCATGACCGCAAATTTTAATATGGCACATGACTCCTAAACCAATTGACGTATTTATAGAGAAGCACAAGCATTTGTTTTGGTACACCCCTGAGGACAAAAAAGCGGGTATCAGCGATGAGATGTTGATGGAAAATGTGATTAACTATTGCGATTTAAACACCATAAAGGAGTTGTTTGCCATTTGGGGCCTGCAAAAATCCAAGCGCGTATTTGAAGGAATGAAAGGGCGAAAAGCGCAGAACTTTTATCCTGAGATTTATCATTTCTTTTCTGAATATTTCAAGCGTGTTGCATAGAGAAATTTTAAATCAGGCGCAGTTGATGTATTTTGATGATATAGATTATTCGGAAGAAATAGAGTATCTATCCGGAAATCCTGGCGTTGATGTAATCAAGGACGCGCTCAGGGAAATGAGCATCAAAATCTGAAGCACGGGCAATCGCTGTTGAAATTCTTGAACGAATGAATATTCGGCGCGCGGGGGTTAAGGATTTGACCGGTCGTCGATGGCCTGCATGATGAGCTCCAAGATTTGGGTACGGGTACCCATGCGGGCAAGGGTATTGGGTTGGGCGTTTGGGTGTATGCGGTTTGACAAGAACACATAGATGAGGTCGCGCTCCGGATCAATCCAGCAATAGGTACCGGTGAATCCAGAGTGGCCAAAACTTGAGGGGGAGGCACTGGGCGCGGTGTTGCCATCCGGGGCTGGGGGTGACTGTGGTTTGTCGAACATCAACCCCCTGCGGTTGCCTGGGTAATAGGATTGGGTGTACAACTGAAGGGTCGATGGACGCCACATCGGCGGTGCCTTGCTAGCGACGGCTGTGGAGACTGGGTCGCTTTGGTTTCCATGAACAAAGTATTTGTTGTGTTGCGGCGGATTCAATGGAAGAAGCAAACGCATCACATCGGCTGCGTTGCCGAACAGTCCGGCATGGCCCGACACCCCGCCCATGAGGGCCGCTGTGGGGTCGTGAACGGTGCCGCTGATGAGCTCCTTACGGAAAGTGTCGTCGCGCTCAGTGGGCGCGATGTATGACATGGGGATGAGGGAATCGGCCGAATAGCCCAGGGCGACCGTACCCATCGGTGTGAAATAGTTTTGCCTCAGGTACTGCGCGGGTGACTGGCCCAACACCCTATCCATTACCTTCCAGAGGATGATCGGACCGAGGTCGCTGTACACATAACGGCCGGACGGTTCGAGTGGGGTTTGGAGGATCCACTGCCAAAGGCTGTCTCGAATTTCGGGCCGGATGCGTAAGTTGGACGACACAGGCAGGAGCTTTTTGTTGGTACTGTTCTCATGTGGGTACCAAAAGGGATCGGGTTGGTCATTCCTGAAG
>CAIVQI010000245.1 GCA_903908015.1 uncultured Bacteroidota bacterium | reverse complement strand
GTAAATGCCGATGAACCGAACAACAACGACCTAAACGGCGACGGGTGCCTTGATGGCTGGATGCGGGTCATAACCCTCGAAACGAATATCATCGTAGCGGAAGTCAAAGAGTTCTGAAATGCGCGGGTTCAAATGAACTTGGGGAAGAACGCGTTCGATGCGCGACAACTGCAGTTTGACTTGTTCCAAATGATTCAGGTAAATGTGGGCATCGCCAAGTGAATGTATGAAATCACCTGGCCTAAAGCCACAAACTTGCGCCACCATATGGGTCAATAATGCGTAGGAGGCGATATTGAAGGGAACACCAAGAAAGACATCGGCCGACCGCTGATATAATTGGCACGAGAGACGACCGTCGGCCACATAAAATTGGAAGAGTACATGACAAGGTGGAAGCGCCATTCTTGGAACGTCAGCGACGTTCCATGCCGATACCAAATGTCGTCTGGAATCGGGGGAATGGCGCAATGAATGGAGCACGTCTTTGAGTTGATCGATGCTTTCACCAGTAGGGGTCGACCAGCTTCGCCATTGATGCCCATAAACCGGACCGAGCATACCTTCTTCATCAGCCCACTCATCCCAAATGCTCACACCATGTTCTTTGAGATAGCCAATATGAGTATTGCCTGTGATAAACCAGAGCAACTCATGAACAATGGACTTGACATGCAGTTTCTTGGTTGTGATGAGCGGAAATCCCTCTTGCAGGTTGAAACGCATTTGGTACCCAAAAACACTGATGGTGCCGGTACCTGTGCGGTCCGTTTTTTGAACACCATGAGCCAGGATGTGTCTTAAGAGTTCGTGATATTGTTGCATTTTTCCAATCGATGTGTTTCCAATTCCTGCTCCATTAGCGGGCCACGACCACTTTTTTGACATAGGTACCGAAGGTGCACCCGGCCCGTACTGTATAGGTCCCTGCCGGAACATCTCCTAAATCGAGCATAGGTCTGGCCGGTGTTGGCCAATCACGAAGCACACGGCCCGTTTGATCGATCAATTGCAACCGATTGATTTGGTCGAATCGGCCGGTTGCCATGAACAAGATGCGATCGGTTGGGTTGGGATAGAGCAGAAAATCTCCATCCGCAACCGGCACATCCGGAGGTGGAACCCCACTTTTCGGGGTGAAACGATACTGCACCAAGGAGGGATTGAACAGGCCAAAAAACGACGTGCCGCGGACCTTGAGAATGGGTATATGTTCTTCGCGACTCAACCAATAATATTCTATTTCTGTGCGCAGGGGCACCCCAAATGTGTTGCCCTGAAAGGTGAGACTATCGAGAATTCGGAGTGTACTTTTAACCCGCAGACATTCAAATGTTCCTTGTGGGGTAGTAATGCTGCCCCAACCATCGACTTGAGTGACTCTTCCGCCGCGACTGGCATATTCGCCGACTGTAGGAATGTTGATGTTGTAGGCAAACGTACTGCTGTCTTTTCGCCCATAACTGAGTGGAAAAAAGAAAATCTCATCGCTGTCGGTGTAAAATGCAGGAATGGGTATGCCACTCACCGTAAAACCCCGCCCCACCGCTGCCCAACGGGTGTTGTTGGAATTATAGAATTCGAAAACATTCTGAAGGGAAACCGCAATAAGGTTGATGCTGTCCTGAACTTTTGTTCCAAATGAGTTCAGAAACAGGAAATAAGGGGTCTGTATGCCTGGTCGGTACCAGACCAAGTCAGGCGATTCTGGTTGCAGGTCAGAAAAATCCCAATTCACGCCCGGACCGCTCGCAGCGAAACGTGTCCCTGATATGGAGCGTTGGGCGTTCATGATTTGTGCTGAATCGCCCGATTGGGGCAACTGATCGCGGGTGAGTGTTATTTGGGCTTTCAACCCACTTACAGACATGCCAACGCAGAAAAATGAAAACAGAATTTTAGCGTGCACGCGTGACATAATTCTTGATTTTTGTACGACCATTGAAGGTACGAAGCTAACAATAATAAATATGAATACATACTTATCGGATCAAGACGCCCAGCAGGATGATGCGCGTGCTGGAGGTTCAATCGACTTTACGCCGACGCCAAGAGCAGAGATCATCACCATTGGTGACGAAATATTGATTGGACAGGTGGTAGACACCAATTCTGCGTGGATCGGCCAGGAATTGTCGCTGTTTGGGTGGCAGGTTGGCAGCATTCAAAGTGTGGGTGATGAACCCGAAGCGATATTGGAGGCGCTCAGCCTGGCCATGTCGCGGTCGCAGTTGGTGATTTTGACAGGTGGATTGGGCCCCACGCGTGACGACCGTACAAAATCGTGTTTGACCCATTTTTTCGGTGGGCAACTTCAAACCAACTACGGTGTTTTGGCCAAGATCGAGCGTTGGTTTGCCCAAAGAGGAAGAGAAATTGGCGAAGCCAATCGGCTTCAAGCGGAATTGCCTGATAATGCTCAAATTCTGGATAATGACTTAGGGACCGCTCAAGGCATGTTATGGGAACGAGGAGATTGCATGGTGGTGAGTTTGCCCGGCGTTCCTTATGAAATGAAACACCTGGTGAGTGAACGTTTGTTGCCTATTTTATCCAAAAAGGTTGAAACCCCTACCCTGTTGCACCACACTTATATTACTTGTGGTATGGTGGAATCGGTCATCGCCGAAATCATAGCCGACTGGGAACTCAACCTTCCTGAGAACATCCGCCTGGCCTATTTGCCTAGTCCCGGCATGGTACGCCTGCGGCTAAGTGCCTCGGGTCGCCCCGTTGCAGAATTGAACGAGCAGCTCTTGCTTCAGGGCAAAGGCCTCAGAGCATTATTGGGGCACCATATTTGTGGCATGGGCAATGAACGCCTGCCCGACGCCATTGGCTCGGCCTTGGTGCAACTCAACGCTACAGTTGGTTTGGCTGAAAGTTGTACGGGCGGTGAACTTGCGCGCTTACTCACTTCAGTAGCGGGTTGTAGCCGCTACTTTCGGGGTGGCCTTGTGGCTTACCACAACGACATCAAAAGTGGACTATTGGGGGTGCCAGACGAGGTGCTGTCGTCGCATGGGGCCGTTAGCGCTGAGACTGTAGCCGCGATGGCACTGGGCGCTATTGATCGATTACACTGTGATTACGCTCTTTCGGTGAGCGGTATAGCTGGTCCGGACGGCGGAAGCGAGGAAAAGCCTGTGGGCACAGTGTGGATTGGACTACATGGCCCGAACACATCTGTTCAGCAACACTACCTTTTGGGAGGAACACGCGATTTAATTCAACAGCGCGCCGCCATGTCGGCCTTGTACCTCTTATGGAATATGTTGCAAAAGGATTTGGCTTCCAAAGAAAAATGAGGTTTTTGTTTTTCGTGTTAACTTTGCACTGGTCTTTTGAACGGCCTCTTTAGACCTTTTCTAACCTTGTTTCACCTTCATTTGAAGTTAATTTATGTCGAATTTTGAATTGGTCATGCCCAAAATGGGTGAGAGTATCATGGAAGCCACCATCTTGAAGTGGCTGAAAAAACCGGGTGACTCGATCAGTCTCGACGAAGCTGTGTTGGAAATAGCTACAGACAAGGTGGATTCCGAGGTGCCGTCACCCGCAGCCGGCGTGCTCAAAGAGATTTTATTTGCGGAGGGTGATGTTGTTCCGGTAGGTGGTGTTTTGGCGAGAATAGACACAGGGGATTCATCGGGCGAATCAAACTTATCCCAACAGGCCCCTTCAGACAAAAAAAGCAACACGGGATCTGCACATCATACTGAGTCAACCGCGACCAAGCTGACGGAGGCAATACCCAAGGACGTTGCCCAATTAACAGCAGTGGTTCAAGCGAGCGGGGTTCACCATAAAGGAGCAGGACGATTTTACTCTCCCCTCGTGTTGAGCATAGCATCATCTGAGGGCGTCAGCATGTCGGAATTGGAACACATTCAGGGCAGCGGTGCCGAGGGGAGGGTCACCAAGAAGGATATTTTGGCTTATGTCGGACAGAAAGCCTCCGGGCAGTTGGGGGCCCCGGCATCAGTACAGCAATCATCTCAAGCCCAACACCCCGCTGCTGCTGTGCCCGCGGCTGTTCATGTTGCTCCTGTGCCCGCGGCTGTTCCTGCTGCAAGGTCCGAAACCCCTGTCGCGGCACCACAAGTGGCTTCAAGTACACCCGCCGGTGGCGCAGACACCGAGATCATTGAAATGGACCGAATGCGTCGGATGATTGCCGACAATATGGTGGCATCCAAGCGCATCTCAGCCCATGTTACTTCATTTGTTGAGGCCGATGTTACCCGCATCGTACAATGGCGTGACAAGATCAAACAGTCCTTTGAAGCCCGTTTTGGCGAAAAACTCACCTTTACCCCGCTCTTCATTGAAGCGGCCGTGAAGGCCATACAGGATTTCCCGATGATCAACGTTTCGGTCGACGGGCACCATTTGATTCGTAAAAAGCACATCCATATCGGCATGGCTGCGGCCCTACCCAATGGTAACCTCATTGTGCCCGTTATTCACCATGCTGATCAATACAACCTCGCAGGATTGGCCAAGAAAGTGAATGATTTAGCCCATCGTGCCCGATTGGGTAAGCTAAAGCCTGAAGAAATCCAAGGGGCCACGTATACCCTATCGAATGTAGGTACTTTCGGTAATGTGATGGGAACGCCCATCATTCCCCAACCTCAAGTGGCCATTATGGCACTTGGTGCCATCCGCAAAAAGCCCGCTGTAATCGAGACGGAATCAGGCGACCTCATTGGCATCCGGCAAATGATGTTTTTGTCGCACTCATACGATCATAGGGTCGTTGACGGGGCCTTAGGAGGGATGTTTGTGAGGAGAATGGCCGATTACCTTGAAAAATGGGATACAGATAGAGAATTGTGACAAGCTGATCCGATGCTTGCAAAGGATTTGATCCATTCTTAAAAACTATTGAGGTCATACCAATCGCGGCGGCGCGTGAGCCTGAGTGATTGCAAGGTTCTTCCCTTCGCGTTGAGGGTGAAGGTGTATGACCTATAGGTACCAAAAGGCACCAGATTAAAACTCATCTCCCAGCAATGCAAATCCCGGAATACATTGATCATGGTGGGGTTGAGTTTTTTCTGCACCAAATCAATACCGGTTCGCCAGGCAATTTTCCATCCTTGGGTTAAATTGAAATCTCCGTTCAGGTCAAGTGCCGCATTAAGCAGGTCCTTTTGGCTGGGGACAGGACTTTTCTGGAGGCCAACGGCCAGATTAAAACTGGCTTGAAAGGGGATTTCCCAATCAATAAATTGGGTTTGGGCTTGCCGCATGAGATATTCGCGCTCTTGTACTTCTCTTGGGTCATTGCTGGGTGTTGCCGCCAGACGATCGGCTAATGATGGTGTGCGGTTGGCTTGTTGCGATCGGTTTCGCAAACTGCCATTGATGGTAAAGTTGGCCGAAGTTAAGCGCGTCAACCCCTGTTGCGCTTGCCAACGATAACGATTGATGCGTTTGCCCAGATCATCCGTACTGTAGGGGTCTAGACTAGCCGAAAAAAACATACTCAGCCTGTCTGTGAAATTTGTGCGCCCATTGAGTTGAATGATCGAAAGTTTAAAGCTATCCGCTGCCAGGTTGTAGGTGCCATTGAGACCAAATGAATCAAACACCTTGAACTTCTTCATGACTTGCCCTGTGTCGGTTTTGATGCGCCACTTTCCTTCGATCAGGTTGTCGAGGGAAAAATTGATGGCATTGCTGCGTCCCGAACCTGCTCCTCCGTATCCGAATCCACCGTAACGATCATAGAGGCGGGTGTTGCCCAGACTATCACTCTGAATCCGTTGAAAGAAACCAAAGGTGGGATTTGAGAAATCGGGGCGCCACGAATAACTTATTCTCGGATTTAATACATGGCGAAGTGCGGCGAGTCGCCCCCTTTTCATTTGTATGAGTCCATAGATCCTTGTGTTCACACTCAGGCTAAAACTATAGTCATAGTTTCGGTAAAACCCATCCACTGTGTCCGTTCTTATGGTATTGGCGGTATCGTCGTAGGAGCGGTTCAACTGCCTAAAGCTCCATCGTTCATTGTAGGTAAAGGTCGGGGTGAATTGAAGGTACCGTGCTATGACGATGGCGGCTGAACTCAATGGCAGACTGTGTTGCACACCACCGTTGAAATTTCTCAGCAAAGCTTCCGAGAAAAATGTGCTGTCGGGCGCCTGTGTGGTGCTGCGAAAATTGGTCTGGTAGGTGAGGCCAATCTTTTCATACCATTTCGCGTTTCCCAGTTGAACCTTTCTTTTGAAGGGTTCTACCCTATTCATGCTGAATGAACCTTCGGGCAAGGTCAGATTGATTTGTTTCGTTTGGGTATTTTGGTTGTGGCGTGCCGCGAGTGAAAGGCGAAAGGGTCGGTTCGCGAAGCTTTGATTGTAGGAAATGGATGAATTCAACTGATTTTGCAGGAATTGGGTGGTTGCAAATGAGTTGTTTGACAAGAATGTGCTGGTTCCGGCCGTAACGCTGGCCGTAAATCTTCTGTGTGGATGTGCTTTGGCATCCTGTTGGTGATTCCATCTGATAAAAAAATCACGATTCGACACCCGGTCATCGGCGCGTGCGTCGCCCCGCTGCTGGTTGCTGTAGCTGAGTTCGAGTCGACCTGTATAGCGGTAGCGTCGGGTATATTGAAGGGCTGGGCTCAGACGGTGACTTCCCAGGGAATACAAATCTCCGCGTAGGGTAAGATCCAGGTAGTCACTCAAGGCGAAGTAATAGCCCAGATTTCTTAGGAAAAACCCCAGTTCTGGTGACCTTCCGTATTCGGGGGGAAGTAGCCCGGATCGCTGGCCTTTAAGCGAGGGGATTATGGCGAATGGCAAGCCAACGGGCAAAGGAACGCCCGCCATCACCAGGTAGGCGGGGCCGCTTACGACGCGCTTGTTGGGCACAATATGTGCTTTGGAAAGGTTGAGGTAGAAATGTGGGGCATCAGTGTTTGAACATGTTGTCATCTGCGTATTCTTCATGTAGATGCTTTGGTCGTTGTTGAGGCGCACCGAGCGACCGACCATAAAAAGCTCGCCGTCTTGTGTTACCAATCGGGAGACACTGGCCCTTTTGGATCTGAAATTATAGCGTATACGCTCGCTATCAAATGTTTGATCTCCATCTTGAAAAGTAGGCTTACCCATAGGCGCACCCGAGCTGTCTTTGCCTGTGGTAGCCGTTACCTCCCGCCCCTTCCAATCCTGTTCAATTTGATGTGCTTTGAGTTGAATGCTGCCATACGACATATGGGCATCCTTATAGAGGTAAGCGCGCGATTGTTGTAAGTCCAGCACCAAAGAATCGACCGAACCATATCGAACGGGTAAGTCAAGTGAAGTACGGCTGTTATTGTTGGGCTTGGCGATGAATCGATTTGTGTCAACCTCCGCAGTCATCACCGAATCTGAGTCGGTTCGTTGCATCGTTGAAGGTGATTGCCTCACAACACGTGCCGTGGTGTCTTGTGCCCATAAATTGTGGCAGCTGGCCATACCCATGATCTGCCACTGGACCACAAGAAATAGCACAATTTTTACGTTCTTTATCACCCTACACCTTTTACCTTTGCTTTTCGATTAATTATGGTGCACAAAGGTAGCCAAAGCCGCAACAACCACGCCAGCCAATGGCTGATTCGGACCATCATAACCACAATCTTCGTCATCAGTGGCTTTTCACCCACCGGTTTGCGGGCCTTCAAACTCAGAACGGTGGTGATCGACGCCGGACATGGCGGACATGATTCTGGTTGTCTGGGGGCGAAATCCAAAGAAAAGGACGTAGCCCTACGCTTGGCTACCGAAGTGGGACGAAAAATCCGGGCCAGGCATCCCGATGTAAAAGTAGTGTTTACGCGTCAGGATGACAGATTTTTGGAACTTCATCAAAGGGCATCGCTCGCCAACCGTGAACAGGCTGATTTGTTTATTTCCATTCACCTGAACAGCGCCAAGCCGACAGCCTTTGGCACAGAAACCTACACTCAAGGTTTGCATGTTACCGAAGCCAATCTATCAGTTTCCAAACGTGAGAATGCCTCTATTCTGATGGAGAGCGATTACGTCCAGAATTACGATGGTTTTAACCCTGCCGACCCAACTGCTCATATTGTCTTTGAGTTATTCCAATCGGCCTACCGTAACCAGAGTATTCGGTTGGCCGGTTTGGTTGAAG
>CAIVQI010000244.1 GCA_903908015.1 uncultured Bacteroidota bacterium | reverse complement strand
CCGAAATTGACAACTGAATCGTACTGTCGCACCCGAATCTGTTTGTGAGGGTAACCGAATAATTCCCCGGCACTGAAAACACCTGGCCGCCGACAACAAAAACATCACCCGTGCACAAACGTGGCGCAATTGAGACTACTGAGGTAGGCCGCATGTTAATTTGAATGTGCGCCGTGTCAAAACACCCATCCACATTAACGACCCGTACGGCATACAATCCCGCCGTCGATACGGATAGTACCGGATTGGTCTGCCCAGGCAAAACCACCCCATTGCGCAACCACTGGCAATTGACGCCAACTGAGGGATTCGCTGACAATTGAATGGTATCACCCTGACAAAAGGACGATGGCCCGGCCACCGACGCCTGAATGGCAGCACCACCTACAATAGACACCTGGCCGGATGTATCCGTACATCCATTGGCCCGAACAACCCCGACCGAATAAACCCCAGGTTGCTGGGTGACGAGCGTATCAGCGGATTGCCCCCCCAGCGGCTGGCCATTCAAAAGCCAGGAATAGGAAGCCCCTGAAGGTCGCGCAATCAAAACGGCCGGAATCCCCGAACACAAGTTGGGCACGCCCGCAACACTGATTGTGGCGGGAGTCGTGGTATCCCCAATAACTTCCAAGGTCGAGGAGGTTCCTATGCAACCAAAAGAATCCGTTACGAAAACCCTGTAAAAACCTGGTTGCGTGACCCAAAGTGATGTTTGCGTGCTGCTGGGTAAAGTCACCCCATTCAACTGCCATTCGAAAGATGCAGCGGTGGCAGAGTTCGCCACAAGTTGGACGGAATCGCCAAAGCAAATATTGACCGACCCTTGGGCTATGAGTTGAACCACGGGCGGTGTTCGCCAAACCACATCCAGCTCAATAGAGGTATCAGAACAACCGGCAGCATTGGTCACAACCAAGCGGTAAAGTCCGGGTGCATTGGCCTGCAACGTGGCATTGTTCTGTCCAATTAAAGGAATCCCATCCTTCACCCATTGGTAGGAGACAGGAGGTGGGGTGGTCGTGTATAGATTTACAACTCCTCCGGGACAAACGCTCAACGGTCCTAATGCGGCAATTTGAGCTACGGGCTGAACAGCTGTGGCAATAAATATGGGTGCCGAGGTATCCCCGCAACTACTCCCTGTGAATACCCGAACTCGATAAAGACCAACCTGTGTTACTTGAATTGTTGCCGTGGTATCCGATAGAGGGATCCCATCCCGAAACCAAGTATAATTCGCTCCCGTATCAGGAATGGCCTGAAGTGTCACAGATTGGCCCGGACAAAGTACCCCGGGCCCAATTACCGATATTCCTGCCTGAACAGCGTTCACAATCCGAAGTTCCACTGCATCGGATGTGTCACTACACCCACCCGAATTGGCCACCAGCACCCGGTATAAACCGGGTTGACCCACACGAATTGAACCTCCCGCCTGTCCGGGTATGAACACACCATTTAAAAACCACTGATAGCTAACCCCTACGGAAGGTGCCGCATACAATTGAACCGAATCGCCTTGACAAATTCCGACAGGGCCGGCAGGGCTCAGCGTAGCTACCGGAGTTGACAAAACCCGGACTGTCACCACATCCGAAGTGTCACTGCATCCGGAGGCAGTCGAAACAACCACAAAATACGATCCCGTATCGGATGTAGTCAGCGTTGACCCCGTCACACCCGCCAACAACGTCCCGTTGCGAAACCATTGCGTGGTGATACCCCCGCCCGACGGCGAAGCGGCCAACACTACCTGACCCCCTAAACAAATCGCCGAAGGCCCCACCGACGCCAGTCCAGCCACAAAACCGGTCAGGGTAACCGATATTTCTGCTGAAGTATCTATACAGCCATTCGTCCCAACGATTCGGACAGAATACAGGCCAGCCGAGGCCACCCTCCATGTTGACGTGGTTCTTCCAGGCACAGCCACGCCATTCAAAAACCATTGATAAGATATACCATTGGAAGGAATGGCCTGTAGGGTTACCGAATCATTCTGACACAATGCGGGGGAACCAAGGGCGGTTATGCTGGCGTTCAGCGTGTTCACCGTTAGGGAAAGGCGCACAAGACTATCGCAGTTAAACCGATTTCTCAACAGCACGGAATAATTACCTGTAGAGGAAAAAACACTGTTACCAATGCTGTAGGTAGCGGGGGCGCACAATGTGGCACTTAGATTCGTGGTATCGCCCCGGCGCACGGTCAGGTTGACCGTCACTACACTATCACAGCCACGCGAATTTTGCAGTGTCGCAGTATAACTACCGCTTTGGGTATAGGTCTGCCCATTCCAAACAAAAGAGTTACAGACGGTTCGGCTAACCGTTGTGGGAGGTGTGGGGGGAAACGACGGATTCGGTGTGAATCGCCAGCCCTCTGTATTGGGTGGCGACACAACCCATTGGGTAGAATTTCTTCCGGGCACAACCACTGCCGCCGTGCCTGAGATATTGTGCAACCCCAATACGGCAGTTCCTCCGGCCCAGGTGAGGCATGGCGGCTTACTTTGTATAAAAACCTCTATAATTTGCGAACATTCATACAATACAATCTGAAACGTGCCCCGTTGTGAAGTGCATTGAAACATGGGTAAATCCACATAACTCACTACAAATCGTCGGTTGGGCGCGGTTCCCTGCGTTTGATATCGAATCACCCCAAAACCATCCAGATTTGACCACCAGTCCTGCCATGGGCCCATGACGCAGTTCCTTGGGACGGTAGCCGCCGTACTGGGTATTTGGGCAGAGGTGTAGGTGGATGGCTGTCCGGCACTGAATGAAACCCATCCATTAGACCCAATCCACGCTTGTGTATAGGTATTGCCAAAAAAACGAAAGGTAAATCCTATCGGATAGGGACCCGAAACACCATCATCAGCACCAGGAGTAAATGTACCGGTCAGGGATGTTCCCGTCATGGGCCAGGCAGCATAAGGTATCGAGGTCGGCGCAAAATAGGTCTGAGCTTGTATTTGACTTGGGCCAGCAAACACAATAAAAACAAGCAGCCTCGATGCAACAAATAGCTTGAGTAAATAAGACCTAAAATCGTGCATTTGAAAGGCAAACATTCAGACCTGCGTGAACAGGT
>CAIVQI010000243.1 GCA_903908015.1 uncultured Bacteroidota bacterium | reverse complement strand
TGTCAACAAGCGTTTGACTGAGGAGAGTGTGCGGCGGCAAGAAGAAATCATGACGCGGCTTTTGGAAGCTGAAAAGGCTGAGCGGGAGCGTGAATGGGACGATGAGCGACGCGCCACTACCGCCCAACCGGTGTCACGTCGAGAACCCCCGGCATTTGAGGTCTACAAACGCGAAAAAATGCGCACACTGGAAATGTACAGAACGGTTAGCCCACAATTGAACCCATACTACCGTCAAAAGGTCGATCGATATTTTTCACAGATTCGCCCATGAAGCGCGAATTAAGTCTTCAGACCTTGCCTCAGGGCAATACCATGATCGATCAGATTATTTCTGATTTGCATGAGCTTTACGATGTGACCGCGGAATGTGAAGCCAAGGTGCGGCTGGCGCTGGGTGAGAGCATTCATAATGCGCTGCAACATGGCAATTTGTTTGATCCCACGAAGCATGTAGTGATCCGTTGCTCGGCAGAAAGTGATGTGCTGCATTGTGAAGTGGTAGATGAGGGAGACGGTTTTGATGTAACGGAAGTGCCGGATCCGACATCGGATGAAAGAATTGATCAAGAGGGTGGTCGAGGAGTGCTGTTGATCAAGTGGGTGAGCGACCATTTTGAGTACCGCAGGTCGGAACGTACGGCGGCCTTTACCATTAATCTAAAATCGTGATTCGTTTCTTTGTTGGCGAGGGAGGGGTCGGGCTTCGGGAAAAGCGGCAAGTTCGGGCATGGTTACAAGAGGTATTATCGCATTCAGGTGTTCGTAAGGCTGATCTCAACTATATCTTCTGTGGGGATGAATACCTGTATCAGTTAAACCTAGAATATTTAGGGCACGATACATACACCGATATTATAACCTTTCCTGGTTCATCTGGTGATATTGCAAAAGAAAAAACAATTTCAGGAGAGTGTTATATAAGCACCGATCGAATCGCAGATAATGCCAGTCAGCTTGGTGTTTCTTATGTTGAAGAGTTGCACCGTGTAATGGCTCATGGAATCCTACATCTTTTGGGATTTGGAGATAAAAGCGAGGAGGAGGCGTCCAAAATGCGGGAAGAGGAAAATGCGGCCTTACTTATGAGGAAGTTCCACGTGGAACAATCGGTGTTCATGCCGGTTAAGGGCACGCCGTCATCCAAAAAGGGGGGTGTGTCTAAGGTGGAATCAGGAGGAGGGGCGAAAGAGCGTGCATCGGAGTTGTTCCACGTGGAACAAATTATGTTCATTGAGGATGTGGTAAATGTAAGTGCTGATGGGGGTTGACTATGATGTGATTGTCGTGGGCGGTGGACATGCGGGTTGTGAGGCTGCGGCAGCGGCTGCACGAATGGGTTCTAAGGTTTTGTTGATCAGTATGAACATGCAAACCATTGCCCAGATGTCATGTAATCCTGCGATGGGTGGTGAGGCGAAGGGTCAAATAATAAGAGAGATTGATGCCCTCGGGGGTTATTCGGGAATTGTAAGCGATAGGTCTGCCATACAGTTTCGGATGCTCAACCGGTCAAAGGGCCCTGCCATGTGGAGTCCGCGTACACAAAACGACAGAATGATGTTTGCCGCGCTGTGGCGACAAATGCTGGAGGAAACTGAAGGCGTGCATTTTTGGCAAGATTCAGTGGTAGAGTTGTTGCTTGCGGCTGGCGAGCCGCGCGTGGTGGGTGTTCGTACGGCGATGGGCACGCGTTTTGGAGCAAAGGCAATCGTATTAACCACAGGTACATTTTTGAATGGGTTGATGCACGTAGGGGAGAAACAACAAAAGGGAGGGAGAAGCGGCGAGCATGCCTCATATGGGATTAGTGAGCAGTTAATGGCACTTGGGTTTGTCACAGGTAGAATGAAGACGGGCACGCCCCCAAGAATTGATGGACGTAGCCTGGATTATGCAAAGATGGAAGAGCAGAAGGGCGATGAACGGCCTGGAAAATTTTCATTCACGGATACGCGCCCACTAGAGCGCCAGCGATCTTGTTGGATTACCTATACCAATGAGGAGGTACACGACCTATTGCGGACGGGATTCGATCGGTCTCCCATGTATAATGGCAGTATTAAAGGCCTGGGCCCGCGCTATTGTCCAAGTATAGAAGATAAGATTAATCGCTTTGCTGAAAGAGACCGACATCAGATTTTTGTAGAGCCGGAGGGGTGGAATACGGTAGAAATGTACATCAATGGGTTTTCTACCTCATTACCCCAAGAAGTCCAGTATGCTGCGCTCCGACGCATCCCTGGATTTCAAAATGCTCGGATGTTCAGGCCTGGTTACGCGATAGAGTACGATTATTTCCCCCCCACCCAATTACGTCCTTCACTCGAGACCAAACTGGTTGGAGGCTTATTTTTCGCAGGTCAAATAAATGGTACAACCGGCTATGAAGAGGCGGCTTGTCAGGGTCTCCTTGCAGGGGCCAACGCGCACCTGTCCATTCATGGACGTCCGCCCTTGGTCTTGGGTAGGTCCGAAGCTTATATGGGCGTGTTGATTGACGATTTGATCAATAAGGGCACCGATGAGCCCTATAGGATGTTTACGTCACGCGCCGAATACCGAATACTGTTGCGCCAGGACAATGCCGACATTCGGTTGTCAGAGATAGCAAGACGAAACGGACTGATTAGCGAAGAGCGGCATTCACGGGTGGAGCAAAAGCAGAGGAATGTGGAGAACATTACGAGGTTTCTACAACAACAAGCGGCAGAACCGGAGGAAGTCAACCCGGTATTACTCGAGCATGAAGAGGCTGAGATTAACCAAAAGGTCAAATGGTCTAGCCTATTGCTTCGTCCAGGAATAGGCCTCAAAGAATTATCTGGGTCATCGAAGCAGTTGTCGGCGTTTCTTGCGCAATTTCCACAGGAGGATGGGGAGCAAGCGGAAATCCAATGGAAGTATCGCAGCTATATAGAACGAGAGGAGGAGCAAGCCAAAAAAATGGCCAATCTCGATCATATTTATATGAAACCAGATTTTGATTATCAATCAATCAGAGCATTGTCGCATGAGGGACGGGAGAAATTAATGACATTGAGGCCGGAATCCTTGGGACAAGCGTCGCGACTATCGGGCGTTTCCCCGGCCGATATCAGCATTCTCATGGTGTATTTAAATAAATGAGCTCAATGGAAACACTTCCAGCTTGTCCCGCCTGCGGCAGCATTCATGTGCTTGCGAATGCGCAATCGATTAAAGATTATTCCATTTCCAAAGAGACGTTTTCGCTGTCGCGTTGCCGCGATTGTGGCCTTATTTATACCAATCCCCGCCCGGATCAAGCCCATATTGGCCCGTATTACCAAAGCGAAGTCTATGTCTCTCACACGGGTTCAGACGCCCCTGGCTTTATAAATTCATTGTATCGTTGGGTTCGACAGTATACTTTAGGGGTAAAAAAGAGACAAGTTGAACAGCGGAACAGTCTTGAATTCCGTCGGCTATTGGATGTCGGTTGTGGTACCGGTGAATTTGCATCGTACATGAGCCAAACTGGATGGGAGGTCATGGCTGTAGAACCAGACGAGACTACAGCGGAGCGGGCCCGGGCGCTACATGGATTAATGGTGAACAATGAGGAATGGTTAAATACAACAAATGAACGGTTTGAGGTGATCACCATGTGGCATGTTTTGGAGCATGTTCATGATTTGCGGCTACGCATCCACAGCATACAACAATTATTGATGCCTGGCGGATTATTTGTGGTGGCGGTCCCTAATCCGATGTCAACTGATGCCCAACATTATAAAGAGCATTGGGCAGCATGGGATGTTCCCCGGCACCTCTATCATTTTCCGCCAAAAACGCTCAGAGAGTTTATAGAGTCTATGGGGTTCGAAAGCATCGCAACACGACCCATGTATTTTGACCCCATGTATGTGTCGATGTTGAGCGAACAGTACCGCGCTGACTCTAAAACCACTGCTATTCTTGGATTATTGAAGGGATTGTGGTTTTTGTGCAGTGCATTAGTGAAAAAAGATGCTTGCAGTAGCCAAGTTTACTTTTTCCGAAAGAAGAATCATGCATGATTGGATTTGAACCAGCATTCGGGGCGACTCACATAACAGTCAAATGGCTTAAGCTGCCTGCCATACTTGTTTTGTTGCGGTTTTGTTTCTTAGCACCCTCCATCCACCTCGTAGGTTGTGCGAATATGGTCGCCCCCTCAGGCGGACCGCGCGACAGCCTTCCGCCGCAGCTGATTCATGCACAGCCCGTTACAGGCTCGACGCGCTTTAAGGGCGATAAAATCACCTGGCAGTTTAATGAATTTGTGAGAATTCAAAACAGAGGCGCGATACGGTTTTTGCCCGAGACCAACAAACTTCCAATGATCAGGGAAG
>CAIVQI010000242.1 GCA_903908015.1 uncultured Bacteroidota bacterium | reverse complement strand
AAGTTCTGCCGGTTTGACGGTATCACTTCCACTAGCGACACAATCAGTTCATAGATTATATGTTATTAAAAAAGACGGTTCTTCAACACAATCAGTAGTTTATATAAATCCTAACACATCTGCTGGGAACACAATCGAAGGATGTTGACGACCGTGAGGGAGATGGGTTTTTGGGATTTGTACACAAAGCTTTTATCGATAATTACCTGAGCAAGCATCCTGATCCGGAGGAAATTGAGTTTTATTTCTGTGGACCTCCCATGATGAATTCGGCCGTCATCAAAATGTGTGATGATTGGGGTATACCCGAGGAGCACGTCAGTTTTGACGATTTCGGGGGATAATGATTCTGGAGGCTAAAAGCGTGTTGTGGACGCCGAATGATGTCTATAAAAGATACAAAATAACATTATGAATTTACATGAATATCAGGGAAAGGCGCTTTTAAGTGCGTTTGGCGTGGCCATCCAAGAAGGCATTCCAGTCCATACTGTTGACCAGGCGGTTCAGGCTGCGCAACAACTTCAAGAATCTACCGGAACACAGTGCTGGGTTTTAAAGGCTCAGGTTCATGCTGGTGGCAGAGGCAAAGGAGGTGGTGTGAAAGTGGCAAAAACCCTCGATGAGGTTCGTGAAAAAGCAGGAAATATTTTGGGGATGCAATTGGTAACCCCGCAAACAGGTCCGCAAGGAAAGAAGGTGCACCAGATCCTGGTTGCCCAGGATGTTTATTACGAAGGGGCATCCCCCGTTCAAGAATTCTATATGTCGGTTTTGTTGGATCGTTCGTCCGGAAAAAATATCATTGTATATTCCACAGAAGGGGGAATGGATATTGAACAGGTGGCTGAAGAGCATCCCGAAAAAATTCATAGGGAGGTCATTGATCCCGCTGTGGGCTTCATGCCCTTCCAGGCCCGAAAAATTGCCCGAAATTTAGGATTGAGCGGACAAGCATTTCGTGAGATGACCCGCTTTGTGCCTGCCTTAGTTAAGGCATATGAACAATCAGACGCCTCTCTCTTTGAGATAAACCCATTGTTCAAAACCGCTGATGATCGAATTATTGCGGTTGATGCTAAGGTGAGCATCGATGAAAATGCTTTATACCGACATCCAGATCTTGCATCCCAACGCGATATTCGGGAGGAAGATCCAACTGAAGTAGAAGCTGGAGAACACAATCTCAACTATGTGAAATTGGACGGAAATGTAGGTTGCATGGTGAATGGAGCAGGTTTGGCCATGGCCACAATGGATATTATTCAGCTATCTGGGGGTAAGCCAGCCAACTTTTTAGATGTGGGAGGAACGGCCAACGCCGAACGGGTCGCGAATGCCTTTAGGATCATCCGAAAGGATCCCAATGTACAAGCGATTTTGGTGAATATTTTCGGTGGGATCGTTCGTTGCGATCGGGTTGCTCAAGGTATCGTGGATGCTTGTAGGCAACTCGAGGACATGAATATTCCGTTAATTGTGCGTCTGCAAGGGACCAATGCCCATGAAGCCCGGGCCTTATTGGACGCCTCTGGTCTCCCCATTCAGGCTGTAACAGAACTGCACGAAGCCGCCGCGCGGGTGCGTGCATGTGTGGCCTAATGCGAGGATTTTGGAACACCTGATTACCTATACCGACGAGCCAGACAAAAGAAATATTCAAAAAGCGGCGGAAGTCCTTCGGTCGGGTGGTGTCGTCATCTATCCAACCGACACCTATTACGGGCTGGCGGCTGATATTCGTTCCCGTGTGGCCATTGAACGGTTATTAAAGATCCGTGGTTTGCCCGATGCATCCACGGTTTCACTGGTCTGTGCAGATTTTAGTCACCTCGCATCCTACACCTTACCCATACCGAACACCTACTT
>CAIVQI010000241.1 GCA_903908015.1 uncultured Bacteroidota bacterium | reverse complement strand
TTGACAGGGCTGGCGGAATTGGCCGCGGATGTAACGGGCGGCGGTTCGGTGAACGCCACCGACGCTTTATCCATTCTGAATCGCTATACGGGTCAAATTTCTTCTTTTCCGGGTTTGGGGGGCGATTTTGTTTGGACTCCATCGTCTCTGGTGCTGGGAGGGCAGTCGTCGCAATCGATTGGGGTTGAGGTACTGGCCAAGGGGGATGTGAATATGAGCTATGTGACGGGTACCGGTCTCAGAACCACCCAACCGCGACTGGGCGAGCGTGGGGCGCTATGGCTGTCGGAAGGTGAGGTAGAGGTACCCGTTTTTGCCGCTTCTGCTATGGATCCGGCGGCGGTGAGCCTCGAATGGCTTCTGCCTGCGGGTGTGCGTGTCCTGGAGGTTCGCCCCTCTATGCCTTCCGTTGCCGGTTTTTCGATGTTGCAGCGCGGCACGGTTTGTCGCGTGGCCTGGTATGGAGCGCATGCGCAATCGCTGCGGGAGGGTGACGAATTGTGCCGCATTCGGGTGTCGGGTGCGGTGGATGGCATCTGGTCTTTGGGCGCCGCCTCTGAATTGGCCGATGAACGGGGAATGGCGTATGCTGAACCCTCCCTTTCGATGCCGCGGTTGTTACGCTCGGGCGATGGTGGCACTCCCGCGGGGGCGGGAACGGCGGTCACGGTGTCGGCCTACGGTGGTCGTGTTTATGTAGGGGGTGTTTCGGGGCCCTACTCGCTGGAGTTGATGGATGTTCGGGGCCGCATGGTTTGGTCCACAACGGGCTCGGCGGAGGCTTTTCACACGCCGGTCCCCGCGCTTGCTTCCGGATTGTATGTAGCCCGTTTGGTGAGTGGCGGGGAGAATCACCTGGTGAAGTTTAGGGTGAATGGAGGGGTGGAATAGTGTCAAACCATTATCACTCATGGCTCACTACTGATTGCTTTTTTATCACTAATCACCATTCACTCATTGCGCATGACTAAAATCTATAAAAAAATGTATATTCAAATCAAAAAATCGTTCTTCTATTGTTTCATTGGATTCCTGCTGCTTTTGTTGGTGAACTCCGGGCATGTTCAGGCCCAGCCAACGCCCCCTGGTACCCCGCAGTCACCGATCGACGGCGGGTTGTCGCTGTTGCTCGGTGCGGGTGCGGTGGCGGCGGTGGTGCGCTACCAGACACAAAACAGGAAGTAGACCTTTGGCCGTAATATTGTAGTTTGGTTCATGATAAAACTGACTATTGAAAAAAAATACTTAGAAAATAAAATAACACAAAATACATAATTATTAAATACTTGATGAACCACGGATTATTTTTTTTATTGTTTTTGATGAGTCTCATGATGCAACGCGTGATGGCCCAAACAACCACAAGCTGGAATGGTTCGGCTTGGAGCAATGGTCATCCCGATGCGAACAAAGATGTGGTCATCTCATCGGGAACCTTTACGACCTCGATCAACAGCAATTTTCATTGTAAGAATTTAACCATTCACTCCGGGGCAACGCTTGTGGTGCTGGCGGGCGATACGTTTTCGGTGTCTGGCGTGGTTACCAACAACGGTACGCTCACCAACAACGGATACTTGATGCTTCGCAGCTGTGGCAAGTATTCCGTTACCGATGTGGACGGCAACAGCTACGCCACGGTGCAGATAGGCACGCAATGCTGGATGCAGAGCAACCTGAGGGTGAGCAAGTACCGTGATGGAAGCAGCATCCCCAACATCACAGACAACACGCAGTGGAGTCAGACGAACACCAGCAGCTCAGGGGCGTGGTGCAACTACAACAACGATGCGGGCAATGGCACGACCTATGGCAAGCTGTACAACTGGTATGCGGTGAACGACTCACGGGGTTTGTGTCCTACGGGCTGGCATGTGCCCACGGATGCGGAATTCACTGACTTGGTTTTGTTTATCGATTTAACGTCAACCGATGGATTTGGGGTGCAAAGTTCAACAGCGGCCGAATTGGTTAAGTCCACCAATCTTTGGAATTCGGGTAGTGGCACGAATACCACCGGCTTGTCGGTGGTCGCCGCCGGTCAGCGTAGTTCGGATGGAACTTACGTAGAGTTGGGTACATCAACCAATCTATGGACCACGAGTGCCAGCAGTGGTACTTTGTATTGGTACAGGCATTTCAACGCATCTGCTCATTATTACAAGTTTCACGCTAGCCCTGAATACGGTTTTTCGATCCGCTGCGTCCGTGATTTAGCCTCGACAATGTTGCCAACGGTGACCACCACTGCGGCTACAGCAGTAACCTCGACCGGGGCGAATACGGGAGGGCAGGTGACTGCATCCGGAGGGGGTACGGTATTGGCCCGTGGGGTGGCCTATGCCACCAGCATCAACCCGACCCTTTTGGGTTCATTCACCTACAACGGTCAGGGCACAGGAAGTTATTCATCAACTTTGAGTGGATTAAGCGCGTCCACCACCTATTATGTGCGCGCCTATGCCACCAATAGTGTGGGAACGGCATACGGTGCCGAGGTGAGTTTCACCACCGCAGCCCCCTCGTATGTGGCGGGTAGTGTGCATTGTTCGGGTTCAGGTGCAACGATTGTGGAGGTAACCAATCCCACAACGGGAAGGACCTGGATGGATCGCAATTTAGGGGCATCAAGGGTGGCCACGAGCATGACGGATACAGGAGCCTACGGAGACCTATATCAATGGGGGAGAAGAACGGATGGTCATCAATGCAGGAATTCATCAACCACATCCACAGTGAGCAGCGTCGATCAGCCCGCGCATGGTAATTTTATTACGACAGGCAGTACCGACTGGCGTAGTCCGTTGAACGACCTCTTGTGGCAAGGAGTCGGCGGCACCAACAATCCTTGTCCGACTGGATTTCGCCTTCCAACAGCGGCAGAATTCCAGGCTGAAATAAACAGCTGGTCAACGCCCGACGCACAGGGGGGCTTTGCCGCTCCGCTCAAATGGACCTTAGGGGGTCACAGAAATCGCAGTAGCGCTCAGTTGGTGGATGTGGGTTCAATCGGATTCTATTGGAGCAGTTCGATTGGTGGTTCAAACGCCCAGAATCTCTATATAGATAATGTACCTGTATATAATAATGTGTATGACGCGAATGATAATTTGATTAGTTCAACCTTGGTTCGCAATGGCACAGCAGTTTTGAGCGCAAATTTTAGGGCCACCGCATTATCTGTTCGCTGCATCAAAAACTAAAGATATTGTTAAGATCAAACTGAAAATTAATTGTGCAGGCCTTACAATTTTGGGCGGAGGCTCCATTGGCGCGGCGACCGATTTGGATTTGGGCGGACGCGCTGCTCCCCGGGGCGCGCTGGGGTGGGGGCAACAAGGCGGCGGTTTTGGGCAAACAATTGTCGGACCTGAAGGCTCAGGGACACCAGGCGGTGGTGTCGGCCGGCAGTATGGGGTCAAACCACGCCCGCTCGCTCGCGTTGGCTTGTTGTGACAACGCCCTGGAATGTCACCTGGTGCTGTACCCCTTGCCCAGGGCCTCGGACGATGGCCCATTGCGATGCCGGCAAATGAACGAGGCGGGTGCTATTCTCCACTTTATTCAGGATGCTTCGGAATTGTCGGCCACTATGATCTCGATTGTCGAGAAACTCGAGGTGCAAGGACGCACACCCTATTATTGGCACAGTGACGGCGACCCTCGTTATGCGCTGCCGGCGCACCGCGACGCTGCCTATCGCATGCTGGAAGCCTGGTCGAACCGAAACATTCACGCTGGCGAGGCCCTAAGAGCGGGTGCGGCGCCCGATGTGGTATTTCTGGCCACCGGTACAGGGCGCACTCAGGCGGGACTGTTAATAGGCTTGCCAGAGGCCACACGCTTGCAAGGCATTTCCATTGCACGACCGGCTGAGCGCGTTCGGCAAGACATCGAACAGGGAATCCTAAATTTTTTGGCTTCCAACGCTGACCCGGGGGTGACCGACCCTACGTCCCGTTTCTATGTCAATGACCACCACCGGCAGGGGGGCTATGGTCACTATGACCCACAGAGGACCGAATTGAGCCGACAGCTATCCTCGCTGGCGGGTATAGAATTCGATCCGATTTACACCACCAAAGCGTATGCAGGTATGTGTGCCTTATTGGATGCATATTCGAGTCAAAGTGTTTTGTTTTGGCATACCGGGCCAAATATTATGACCAAAACCCTATAATTCTGCTGATTCACCATGATTTTGTGCCGAGCAAATCAATTCATGCCATGAAGCAGACGGCACCGATATTATTTACTGCTGCGGGGCGCCACGCCCCCTTGCTCGATGCCTTCGCTCGGGCACTTGGACAGCGTTCACCCCTCTATGCCGCCGATTTGAGATCGGAAGTCCCGGCTTTCAAGGCGGCTGCCCGGTCCTTTCTCCTGCCTGCCTACACCGCCCCCAACTATGCTGAGCGCCTGCTCGACCTCATCCAGCAACACCGCCCGGTGATGCTCTTTCCGCTCC
>CAIVQI010000240.1 GCA_903908015.1 uncultured Bacteroidota bacterium | reverse complement strand
CGATTTAACGCGTAACAGGCGTCTTTTACTTTCTTACGGACGGATTCAGGGGAATGATGGGTTTAATCCTGCTGGGTGCTGGAAGGCCTGACGTGTGGGGCTACAAAAATGCCAATTGTCAATGCAATTACTTATTTTTGACGCTCAAATATAAAATTATGAAGGCATTCCTTTTACGCATTTTGTTTTTCATTTCGGTATGCTCTGTATTTTCGGCACATCAATCACACGCACAGTATTGCGCGTCGCAATCCAATATTTTTACCGACGAGCACATCACAGATGTGACTATGGGGGCCCTCTCCAATGCATCTGGCGGGTCAAGCTATTCTGATTACACAACACAAACTGCAACGGTCAATCCGGGTGGAAATCCACAGATTTCGGTGACTATCTACAATGGGGCGCCCGCTGGCATAACCTGGAATGAGTATGTTTCGGTGTTCATCGACTGGAACCAAAACCAGACATTTGATACTTTAACTGAGATGTATTTGCTCGGTACATGCAATACCAACGGTTGCACGGTTACTGGCAACATTAGTGTGCCGCCCACAGCCACACCAGGAACCACCAGAATGAGAATCATACTTCATTATAATGTATACCGACGTGATCCCTGTGGTAATTTTCAGTTCGGTGAAACGGAAGACTATAGCGTGATTGTTTTGCCCCTTGTGGGTCGCGACTTGGCTGCAACTGCGCTAATATCCCCGGTAACGCCTATACTCGCCTCCACTTCTGTTCCAGTCACCATCCGCATCACCAATTTAGCAGCGGATCCCATCAATACCGCAACTGTGGGTTACCAATTGGATGGCGGCATTCCCACCACTGAGGTATGGACAGGCAGCCTCTCATCAGGACAGTCTGTAGATCATACCTTCAGTAGTTCTTTACAATTGCCGCCTTCTGGCCCCGCCCGAATCAGCGTTTGGGCGACCAATGCCAATAATTTAGGTGCCGATATCAACCCAGGCAACGACACCTTGCGGGTGAGCCGCTGCCTTGCCCTGGCCGGGGGGGTATATCTCGTTGGCGGAAGTTCTCAAGCTACTTTCCCGACACTTGACTCAGCTATTAGGGCCATCAGTTGTGGTGGTATTGCGGGTCCTGTCACATTCGCTGTTGAACCAGGCACCTATTATGGAAGTTATCAACTCAACAACATTCCAGGTTCTGGCGTTTCGTCGATCACCATCAATAGCCAAACGGGCATTGCATCGAGTGTTGAGCTTCTGCCAGATACAGTGAACATTCCTCCGACTGGTAGGGTTTTGTTCAACATCAACCGTACCCCTGGGGTAATTCTCAGTCATCTGACCATGCGGATGCCATCATCTACGTCCGGTGCAGCTACGGGCAGCATGTTGGTTCTGGCAGATCGTTCGCCACATCTCAACGTAACAGGCTGTACTTTGCAGGGACCTCCACTCAGTGGTGGATTCGCATTTGGACAAATGGGTATCTCAGCTTTACGGTCAGACACAGTGGTTATTTCAGGTAACGTCTTTCAACGATTCAATACGGCGGTTCAGATGACAGATCCATTGGCAGGTCGCCGCTATTTGTCGGGTTGCTCCCTGACTTTTAACCAATTCAGTGATTATGAGACCGTATTGAATGCCCGTAATCATGCTGGATTGGTGGTTCAGGGAAATCAGTTGACAGATGCCGCTGTGTTTGCCAGGGCCCTTCAATTTGAAACCGTTGCTGGTCTTCGAATAGAATCCAATAAAGTGACGGGTAACTTGGGCAGCGCGGTGTTTAACATTCAGAATGCAAACGACAGTGTAGGGCTTTCCAACCGCATTTTAAACAATGTGGTGAGTGGTCGCTTTGCTGGAATAGGATTTCAAAATCTATATTCAGCGCTAATCGTGAATGCCATTGTCGATACGGCCAATGCATCAAATCCCATTGATCAAATTGAAGTGGTGCACAATACTTTTCATGTTGAGATGGCTTCTCCTTTGGCTACGGGTGGCTTGGTGAACTTCAATGGGAATACTTTTTTGCCCGTTCGGCCGTGGAGCCAAATTGATTTCCGGAACAACCAAATCACCGCCAGTGCTGAAAATGGAAATGCCCTATCAACGGCGATCGTTGCGTTAAGTTTTGATGGCGATTCGACCTTGGCAGCATTGAACAGCAATTACAACAACTTTTTGTTATCAGATCCGGCCAATGCGAACCCCAGCAACAACCTGGTCTTTGATAACAATATTCCACAGGGTTATGCTAACCTGGCCGCTTGGCGTACGGCGAGTACACAAGACTTGCAGTCGATTTCGGCTAGTCCGGTTTATGCGAGCCTGACAACACCCATTCCAACCTCCTCTGCAGTCAATAATTTGGGAACGCCAATCGTTTCGGTCACCTCCGATATCACAGGTGCGCCGCGAAATGCCACCACACCCGACATGGGGGCTTATGAATTCACCCCTTCCCCCAACGATTTGGGTGTGATTGAAATTAGTGGCATGCAAAGCGGTTGCGGTTTAGGATCCGCCATCCCAGTGCAAATAAAAATATTCAACTTTGGTACTGCTCCTCAATCAATTTATTCGGTGGCATACAGAATCAATGCGGGTACACCCGTTACTGAACCAGTGAATGTGGCCATCAATCCAGGAGATACACTCTCCTACACATTTTCGACCCCGGTTAATTTGAGTAACCCTGCCACCTATGTGATTCAGGCGTATAGTGTATTTACCGCCGACGCACTCCCGGCAAACGACACCACGACCCGTATGGTGGTCAGTATCCCCACAGTGGGTGCTTCCTCCCTTCCCTATGAGGAAGACTTCGAAAATGGAAATGGAGGATGGACAGCCGGTGGGGTGAACAGTTCGTGGGCATTGGGTGCGCCTACAGGCAGCACCATCACCACCGCGGGCACGGGTACGCAGGCTTGGGTGACCAACCTTAATGGCGATTATAACAACAATGAACAGAGTTTCGTGCTTTCGCCATGTTTCGATTTCAGTACTGTGGTGAATGCCGAGATATCTTTTGATCTGTATTACATCACAGAGCCGAACTGGGATAAAGCGGCACTGCAGTACACTTTAAACAACGGACAAACCTGGGTGCGCCTTGGTGCATTGAGCAGTGGGATTAACTGGTACAACATAGCCAACACGACTGTTGGGCCCTATACAGGCAATCCTGTCTGGTCGGGAACTCCCGGGAGCGGTGGATGGGTGCGGGCCACGCATTCTCTTTCAGTGCTCGATAGCCAGTCTTCCGTACGCTTTAGAATTGCATTTTACTCAGATGGCTCAGCGGTTGATGAAGGGATTGGCTTCGACCGAGTTGTGATTCGTCGACGCCTCGATCCTGTAATTCTGTCGGTTACCCGACCCAACGACTCCTGTGTGGCGTCACCCCGCACCATACGCGCCCAAGTCAACTTCAATAATCCTGTTGCCTCGGTGTCGCTCCGCCGCGATATCACCAATACTGGAGCATACACCACCCAAGCCATGACGTTGAATGCATCTACTGGATTGTGGGAAGCGATCATTCCCGCAGGGCAACCAAATGTGCCCGTGCGCTTTTTTGTGATTGCCACTGATAACACCCAATTGGCGGATACATCAGATGTTTTGGGTTATGTCGATGATTACCTACGGCCAAATGCGGGTGCCGATACGTCGATTTATGTTTCGGGCACGGCTACATTGAGAGGTAGTGGGGGTGGTTTCGATGCCTTTCTGGGCACGGGCACAATCACCAATACCAACACAACTTATCCGGCACCTTATGGCGGATTTTATTGGGGTGCCCGCCACCAATTCCTCATCCGTGCCTCAGAGTTACAAGCCCTGAATATCGGTGCGCCTATTGTTTCTCTGGGATTTGATGTGGTGGCCAATCAAGGAAGTGCATTAGCGAATTTTGAAATCAAAATGGGCCACACCACGGCCACGGATCTGACATCATGGCAGAGTGGGTTGTCGACAGTATATTCTGTGCCGAGCTATACTGACGTTCAGGGTTGGAATACACACAATTTTCAGACCCCCTTTGTTTGGAATGGTCAAAATAACGTGGTGGTGGAGGTTTGCTTCCAGAATGGTGCCTACACGAATAACGCAGTTGTAAACCAGACCGCGACATCATTTGTTTCCTCTTATTACTATAGGGAGGATGGTCAAGGTGTATGCGCCAATACGGGCAACACAGGTTCAATCACCCAACGCCCCAATATGCGATTAAGAGGCGGTTATGCGTTCACATGGAAGAATTTGACCACTGGGGCCATTGTATCTAGTACGCAGAATCCAGTTCAGGTTTCGCCCTTGACCACCACCGCTTATGAGTTTCGATTGACGGACCGCGGGTGCACTCGGGCCGATACCGTTTTGGTGACCGTTCAACAGCCTTTGCCAGATGTAGGTGTTTCAGCTATTGTTCAGCCCACTACGTTCGCTGCCGGACAGCAGCAAACGATCAAAGTAGCCATTAAGAACTACTCCACCACAGGTGCCTCTGCAGTTAATTTTGACGTCGCCTACCGGGTGAATGGTGTGGAAGTAAACTCAAACACCATATTCCGTCAAATTCCTCCTGGCGACACCATCCACCACACTTTCACGGCACGATACACGCCACCCACTGGCGGGAACTTTCTCTTGTGTGCTTATACGCGTTCTGCCGGCGATATTAACGCCCAAAACGATACTACCTGCCGTTCATTCGTGGGGGTAGGCGTGGAGCCCTTGGAGCGGGTGGATGTTCGTCTCTATCCCGTGCCGGCATCCGACTACTTCTGGTTTGAGTTTCCAGAGCCCATGAGTATTTCGCCTGTATTGGTGGTGACTGATGCCTTGGGTCGTCAGATTTTTGAAGAGGAGGTCTTCGCCCCCCAGCGATCAGTTACTCCGTTGCCCATTAACTTGCATCGTGTTCGGGTAGCTGATTGGCCAGCGGGTATGTACCACTACCGCTACCTCGATGGTGGCCGAACGGCTACGGGTTCCCTATTGATTGCCCGATAATCACTTCTTGGCACCCCACATTTGGTTTTTCCACTACTGGGCCAAAGCTGTTTGTGCTTTGTTTTTTCGGGTGGTCATTCGCGAAGGATTAGTGGATCATCACCTACAGAGGCAGTTCACTCGCCCTCGATTGTATGTTCTGAACCACACCAATTCGTTCTTGGACCCGGTTCTGTTTGCGGTTCAGCGGAGACAGTCATTGTATTTTTTGGCCCGCGGTGATGTGCTATTTGGCTTTGCCCGGGGGTTACTTCCTCGAATTTTTCCCTTATTGCCCGTTTGGAGGAGAAGGGAGGGGCATGCACACTTAAAGGGCAATTACTCCACTTTTGAGCGCTGTTTCGAGGTTTGGAGTCGTGGTGAGGCCGTTGTAATATTTTCCGAGGGATTGTGCGAGAACCGCTTGGGCCTAAAACCTCTCTTGAAGGGTACTGCGCGTTTGGTCTGGCAATCTTTTGAGCGCGGCTTGGATTTGGAGGTGCTGCCCGTTGGGGTATGCTACGAACATTACGATGGCACAGGTAAGGCCGCTCGGGTTTGTTTCGGGGAGCCTTTGCCGTGGCAATCCTTGGCCGAACACGCGACTTCGCCTGCGCATTTCTATCAATTGTTCAATGCGGATTTGGCTCCGGCTATGGCAGCCTGTATGGTTGACCCGGAGGAAAAGGGATTTGCTGCGAATTACTGGCCTTCTCTGCCCCCACGAAAAAGTTGGCAGCAAATGATGCGATTTTTGTCACGCATTTTTCACGCGACCATCTCATTTCCGATGCGTAAGCTGGCTCAGGCACTCACTCAGGGAACGGTGCATTTCGATGCTGTATATTTTGTGGCCTTGATGTTGGCTTATCCGATTGTGCTGCTGTTGTCGCTCATGATGGGGATCTGTCTTTTTCCGATGTATGCGTTTTACATCTGTTTGGGCGTGGCGCTCCTTCCGGTGTTGGCTTTGATGGGCAGATAATGGAATCAGCAGGCTTATTTGATTATTTTTGCGGAAAATGAATCGTATGAAAAAGATTGTTGTGGTGGGCGCGGGTACCATGGGCAATGGAATCGCTCATGTTTTTGCTCAAAATGGATATGATGTACGGTTGGTGGATGTGTCGCAAACTGCATTGCACAAGGGCATGCAGACCATTGAAAAAAACCTCGCCCGAATGCTGGCCAAAGGCAGCATCACCGAGGTTGATCAGGCGGCTACTTTGGCACGTTTATCCACCCATTCAGCGATAGACAGTAGTTTGTCGGATGCGGATTTGGTGGTGGAGGCTGCTACCGAGCGCGTTGATCTAAAACTTGACATTTTTAGGTCGCTTGATGAGCTTGTTTCGCCTGAGACCATCTTAGCAAGCAATACCTCATCCATCAGCATTGGGAAGATTGCCTCTGCTTCACGACACCCGCAGCGGGTGATTGGTATGCATTTTATGAATCCTGTGCCGGTGATGAAATTGGTGGAAATCATCAAGGGGTACAACACTTCAGATGAAGTGGCGAAGCGTGTACACGATCTTTCCTTGGCCTTGGGTAAAATACCTGTTTTGGTGCACGATTACCCCGGATTTGTGGCCAACCGCATCCTCATGCCGATGATAAACGAAGCGATTCAGAGCTTGTTCGAAGGGGTAGCCGGTGTAGAGGAGATCGATCAGGTGATGAAATTGGGCATGGCCCATCCGATGGGGCCATTGCAACTGGCAGATTTCATCGGACTGGATGTTTGCCTGGCCATCCTGCGCGTACTACAGGAAGGCATTGGACAACCCAAATATGCCCCTTGTCCCTTGTTGGTGAATATGGTTACCGCCGGCCACCTCGGTGTTAAATCAGGCTCTGGTTTCTATGAATATACCCCTGGAAGCAAGGAGATGCGCGTTGCCGCCCGATTCTTGTAAACCTTTAGGGAAATGTTGGCTTTCTAACCCATTCTACTGGGTTTTTAGTCCGTCAAAGAACATTCAAACCGTTGCTTTTTTGAGAAGTCCCGTTAGACGATTTCTTTCAGTTTCTGGCATTTGAACCAGGAAGTCGACTATTCCTGATCGTCGGTTCGACTATTTCTGATCGTCGGTTCGACTATTCCTGATCGTCTGGCTTGGTTGGTTGTTCGCTTTCCGTGGGGGTTGGATTGCTGGGTGCCGAAGCAGGGGGTTCTGTGTTGTTTTCTGACGTGCTGATTTGCGTTACTTGTGGAGTCAACTGAACTGGGCTTTGGGTGACGGTGGGTGTTGTGCTCGCTACTTTGGGAGCGGGGGCTGAACCGTCGAGGGGGGCGCCCACGGCTATATCACAACGGTGACCGGGCTCACCGTGTGCTGGATTAATTTTTGGTGCTGGCCCATTTGCTGCAGTGGGTTGTGCTGCGGGGTTCATCAAAGGATTGCTTTGTGCATTGCCGTTTGCCGATGCTGCAGTAGCAGAATCTGTGTAAGCGGGGCGAGGATATTCGATGGTGTCTGGGTCGCTACAGGCAGAAAAACACCCGAGGTAAACCAGTACTGATAAAATGAAAGTGGAGGAGCGTAGTTTCATGGTTCAACAAGCGATTAGATGGTCAAAAATACCGAAAAAATCATCGATTCACGCAAATCAGATATTCAGGAACACCTGCCT
>CAIVQI010000239.1 GCA_903908015.1 uncultured Bacteroidota bacterium | reverse complement strand
GGGTTTCTACATTAATGTACAGCCCATCAATATTAGCAGGAATCACCAGATTGGCATTGTTCCAGTGCACC
This sequence comes from uncultured Bacteroidota bacterium, assembly GCA_903908015.1. Classification (GTDB taxonomy): domain Bacteria; phylum Bacteroidota; class Bacteroidia; order UBA7662; family UBA7662; genus F1-60-MAGs140. The sequence continues at coordinate 9,212 of CAIVQI010000239.1, read as the reverse complement.
ACAGCAGCATCGGCATCCATTAAACTACCTGCAGTCAATAGGGCAGCCGCAGAGCAGGTTTTCAAGTGGCGCGACAAACGAGACTGTAGTCCGACCAAAGTGGCAGACTGCGCTTCAACCGCTACAGCGTCCGAATTGGACCTGACCACTGATTGAACGAACGTGAACAGATTGTTGAATTTTTTGTTCATAAAATCATTTTTGGATTTTTCAGTGGTAAATATACCTCCTCTCCATTCTTGACAATTACCACAAAATTCTTCATAAATTGTATGTATATGATCTACAGATATTTAAAAAATCTTGAGTGAAAATTGTAGCATTATTTTTCTTTTGCCGTCCTTTCCTATTTTTGACCTAAAATAACCGATATGAAGAAGGTCTTAGGTTTGTTTATACTCCTTTTTTGGCCGATTTTCTGTGTCGCCAAAAATGACATCACCGACTCTCTCATCAATTCGGGAAAAAAAATTCTCAATAGCGACCCCCATCAAGGCATACAGTACTTGGAAGCGCTTTTGCAACGTAATCCCAAAATACCAGTCTCCAAAAAGGGGCTCATCAATGCCGCTATAGGGTCGGGATATGCCATGATGGGCGATTACAACAATGCAGAATCACACATGCTCTCAGCTTCCAAACAGCTGAATGGCCATCCCAGTCAATTTTATGCCTTGCGGAATCTTGCTGCTGTTTACACTTTAACCGCCTCTTATCGTCGAGCCGACTCGCTTTTCAGATTACTTATCAAAAACATTCCTGAAGTTCCTACTCAATACGGCCTAAAAGCAAGCCTTATGTGCGAATACTCGGATGTTTTCTCGAATCAAGGGCAAAACACAGTAGCCATTGACCTGCTAAAGCGATCGATTACCTATTGTTACAAAATACGGGATATAGATTCCACGACCATAGGTATCATCCGGGCCAAATTGGCCAGAATTTATTTTAGCCTGGAAAAGTATTCCCTGGCTTCGCGGGAATTAGAAATCGCAATCTCCATGACAGACCCGAGCAAAAGCCTTTATAATTATTGTACGACTGTACTTGGTCTCGCACACTCCCTTCTCGAAGAACAGAATCCAGTGAAAGCTGCGCCATGGATCAAAGTGGGTTTCGAGTCATGCCATCAACTCAACAATACAGAACTGTTGGGTTACGCTATGATGCTCTATGGCTGTTACTATGATCTCATACAGGCACCAAACCAGGCACTTGATCGCTTCAAAGCAGCATTTAGCATGCTTAGAGAACATAAATCATCCTATTTGTTTGATTGTGCTACGGCTTACCTCAATTTTCTTACCCGTAATGGTCATTATAACCAAGCAGCACAACTCCTCAAAGACCCCGTTTTGGATTCCGTCATGTCGAATCAAATACCCCCGCATGTATTAAAGTTCAAACTTGCCGCCTTACCCGTCATTGAGCGCCTTTATTCAAGTGATCATGCAATTCGTGCTTATAATGAAATCATTGACCTTCAGGATTCTGTCAATCGCATAAAACTCAGTCAATCGCTGATAGATTCCCGAGCTGAGTTTAGAATGCTGGAGCAAGAACGAGAAAAACAACGTCTGGAACAACAAAATATGCTCTTGGGTCAGGAAAACGATATCCGCAAGGGACAAGTCTTGTTGGCCATTGCCTGCAGTATTGCCGCGTTTTTTATCATCATGTTTCTTGTTGTCAGGTACAGAAATAGCTCCATTAAACAAAAACTCGAACTTGAACAATCCAGGCAAGAGCTTTTGTCTAAAGATAATATGCTCAAAATTGAAGCAGAGTTACGATCAATGCGGGAACACATCATTGAACAACAAAAACAGGAATTGCGCACCAGTATTACAGAAATTGAACAATTAAAAAATGAAATCGGTCAGCGCTCTGATGCCAATCAACAGGAACTGGAAGACCTCTTTGCACGTCACCTAACGGATAGTCGCCATCGCATCAACCTCGAGCAGTTTCTACAACGCTTCAATAAAATATACCCCCAATTTTTTCAAAATCTGACCCAAATGTTTCCTGGATTAAGCACCTCTGATCTTCAATTTTGCGCTTTGTTGAAGATGAATTACCCAATTAAAGATATATCAACCATTCTTAATATTGAGCAAAAAAGTACTTACACCAAAAAATACAGGATAGAAGAAAAAATGAAACTTTCAGACACAAGCAGTTTGGAACAGGTTGTGTTTGGTGTTCCAAGCTAGTTTCTCCCTGGCATGTTGACTTATTCAGCATTCGGAGCCAGCAGATGAACAAAGACAAGCTGTTTGCAGGAAAGAGTGTAGCCATTGACATATTAACGCAGCTGGATTACTGGTATTCGCACTTTCTCAAGCCTTCCCCCTTCTGCGGTTTCACCCAGCACCTGCACCTGGTAGCTGCCCGCCGGCCAGCCTTCCATGTTCAGCTCAAGCTTGTGCGTCCCCGTTCCATATTGAAGCCCTTCACGCGCATACACCACCCGACCCAAGGCGTCCGTAACCCGAACCACCACCCGCATCGATTCGCCCAACGACATCTCCAACGTCGCATGAGGTACTCCCCATTTGTTGGACCACTAATGCCGTTTTCTGATGAACAATTAAGATTTATCTTGAACGGGGCGAGGTCCAGCCATATCGTTCACTGCTCATCTGCTGATTGATGTGTGCCATAATTAAAATAACACATTGCACATGACCATAAGAAGGCAGACTACATTACAGGTCCGCACATTGGGCTCGTTAGCCCATTCTATTACGATACAATTCGGATCGAATACAGGCCATCATCTGGGACTTTACCCGTTCGTTATTGTCCACAAGCCCCGCTAAAAAGCACAAAATTTGATCGATAGCCACTTTAGGATTAAAAATTAATTCCGAAAATGACAGTTCAAGTACGCTTATGTTCGGTTGGCTGCTCATCCATGTTTTACACCTTTGCACCTCCTGATGCAAGGAATCAACCAGCTTCTCTTGAGTGATCAACCCGCCACTTCGTCCGAGCGATTTTAACATGCGCGACTGACTCTCTACCACCTCATGAAGCGACCTATTCATGAAGATGATCTTGTAGTGTTCGTTGTCGGGCAAAAAAGGAATCAAGGCATGAATGACTTTCAGTCCGTGTCCGCGCACATCAGATAACCAAGCCGCATTCTGTGGTAGCGTTAAGATTTGGGCATGTTCGAAATATCCTCTTGGATTGTGCTCATCAGGAATTCTTTTTCCATCTGTGAACAAGGGCAATTCTGCCGCCTCCAACAATTGCATCGCGAGGCTCGTTCCGGATCGGGGCAAACCACTCACCAAAACGATCGATTTTTTGAACGTTTCCATAGATCAAATCTAATCATTCATCAATGAATACCCTGCTGCTCATTCGCCACAAAAAAACCTGCTGCACATGTTTCGAAAGTAGCTTCATGCATGAGAATGAAAGATCCTGTCGTCCGATTGAGGGAATAGAGATCGTATATAATGCGATCATTACCCATGATTCTCACATCAAAAATATCATTTTCTGAGCGCCTTACCTGACTGTCCTGCCTCTTTTTAGGTGCAAATAGACTCATTTCATGGTCGAACACCCATTGTAGGGTGATTGGATATAATGAGTGTCCCTGTTTCATGAGGTAGGAATTTGAAAAATTACATGGGACTTCTGATAACCAACAAAGGGTCGCCTGGGGTGAGCGACTTACCGAAAATGGCCGTTCCGAATTCGTCAGATAGTGCCCTCTTCTCATAGGAATGCCCCAGTTACCCCGCAACCCCACCGACATTCCCGCTGAGGCTTGCTGAAATTCACGCTGACCAATAAAAATGCTTTCCACCACACCCATCCGTTTTTCTGGCCACAACTCGAGATGATCACCCACCGACAGGATACCAGAATCAACCCGTCCAAAAATCACCTGAGAAAGTGTGTTGTTTGTTTCAGATGGCTTTGCATCCAATTGAACCGAAAACCGAAGCAATTCGGCATTTATGGCCCGTAATGGGGTTCTTTCCAAGGCCTCCAAGAGTGTACGGCCATCGTACCACGACATGTGCATCGACCGATCAACCACGTTATCACCATACAAAGCGGAAATGGGCAGGACCTCCAACGATTGACGGCCAAATTTCTGGGCAACCCAGCGCCGCACCTCTTGTTCCTTTTGCTCAAATTCGTGCTTTCGGTAGCCCACAAGGTCCATTTTGTTCATACAAAGAACCCAGTTGGGAATCTGAAGGAGATGAGCCAAATACATATGTCGGTGGGTTTGCGCGACCAATCCCTCGCGAACATCCAAAAGAAACACGACCAAATCCGCAGTGGAGGCTCCAGTAAACATATTCCGCATGTACTGAAAATGACCGGGGGTGTCGGCCACAATGAACTTCCTATGTGCTGTCTGAAAATACCTGTACGCCACGTCGATGGTCACCCCCAGCTTACGCTCTTCTGCAAGGCCGTCGGTAAACAAGCTGAAATCGGGCTGTTGGTTTGCCGAAAGCGTACGAAACTGGGCTACTTGTTTGATTTGGTCCTCGGGCAACGCCTGAGCATCGTAGAACAATCGACCCATGAGGGTACTTTTTCCATCATCAACACTACCTGCAAAAAGAAACCTCAAAATCGGTGGTTGTACGGTTTTGGTTGGCTCATCCATGACCTCAAAATTTAAAAATACCCAACCCGTTTGCGTTCTTCCATGGCCGAATGGCCTCTTTGATCATCGGCACGGCTGCCGCGTTCTGATGTCCGGCATTGCATTAATTCCACGATCACTTGTTGCGGGTTTTCAGCCCTCGATTCGATGGCGCCAGTGATGGGCATATCCCCACAAGTTCTGAACCTGACGATTTTGGTGTCTGTTGTTTCACCTGCCTGGAGCTTCATGAATGGCCCAACACTGATTAAGCTGCCGTTGCGATTCACAACCTCCCTTGGGTGCGCAAAATATAGAGAGGGCAGCGCGATCTGTTCCCTACAGATGTAGTTCCATACATCAAGTTCGGTCCAGTTGGAAAGCGGGAACACACGGAAATGTTCATTTGGTCTGCATTGCCCAACATAGTGATTCCACAACTCCGGACGCTGTCTGTGGGGGTTCCAACGCCCCTCGGGATCCCGAAGGGAAAATACACGTTCTTTGGCGCGTGCTTTTTCTTCGTCGCGCCGGCCACCACCCAAACAGGCTTGGAATTGATGCTCCTTGATGGCATCCATGAGGGTTATGCTTTGTAGGCTATTGCGGCTAGCATCCATGCCTTGTTCTTCTATGGCCCTTCCCTGGTCGATGGACGCTTGAACGGACCCTATGATCAATTCATACCTCTTCTGTTCAACCAGTTCATCACGATATTGGAGGGTTTCCGGGAAATTATGCCCTGTGTCGATATGCAACAAAGGGAACGGCATGACATAGGGCTCAAATGCACGGGCCGCAAGGTGGGTCAGCACGATGCTGTCTTTTCCACCAGAAAAAAGGAGGGCAACCCGCTCAAATTGGGCATACGTTTCCCTTAGGATGTAAATCGCCTCGGCCTCTAACTCGTCGATGGGTTGCATGTTGGTTTATTTCCTGATGGCCTGAAACAAGTATTGAACCGACTGCTCTTCGGTCCATTCATTGGTGGGTATGTGTAAATCGGGATTCAATGGCGGTTCATAGGATGCGCTTATTCCAGTAAAATTATTGATTTGCCCTTCCAAGACACGTCTGTAGTGTCCTTTTACATCGCGTCTGGCGCATTCATCAAGGGGGGCGTCGACATATACTTCAACAAAATTCTGAGGACCAATAATGGAACGCGCAAGTTCACGATGCATCTGAAGGGGTGAAATGAGCGCCGCAACCACACATTGATCCTGTTCGGCTAACATTTGTGCCAAATGAGCAGCACGACGGTTGTTTTCGGTTCGGCCAAAATCGTCGAAGCTGAGATCGGCACACAGCCCTTGTCTGAGGCGATCGCCATCAATCACCACCACGTTGATTCCCTCTGCCTGCGCTAAACTTTGAAGTTTCAGCGCAAGGGTAGTCTTACCCGACCCACTCAATCCGGTCATCCAAAATACCTGTCCCATTTTTCCTTTCGGCTCAGCTTCAAGACCCCTATGCGGTTTGTCAGATTCCATACCAGTATCCCAAATTATTGTGGCGCATCGGCCACTTTTCCCCTACCTATCCGTATATACCTATACCAGACCCGTTCATGGGCATAATATAGGAGCATTTTGGTGATGACTTCCGTGCCCCCGACTGCGGCCCCGATCTCCAAAGAGCCTGTAATCAACCAAGTGATCAGAAGCGTATCGAGGGTCCCTATTGCCCGCCAAGATATGGTTTTAAGCAGGTGCCGTTGCCGGTCCGGGGCAATCTTCAAGTGATGCGGGTATTTCAAACTTGGTTTTCGAAACATCTGAGGCAATTCAAGCGCTAATATAATATATAAATATATTTCCTATATGTTTTATAGGTTTAAATGAAAGGGCGTCACCCATTTTCGCTTATTTTTGTCTTATGCTCTCCAAAAAGGCACGATATGCCCTCCATGCACTGGTTCGGTTGGCCCAACTTCCTGTTGGTGCGTCGATTGGGTCTGATGCATTATCGAAACAGGCGCATCTTCCCAAAAAATTCTTGGAGAGCATCCTCACTGAGCTTACTAAAGCGGGCATGGTACGCAGTAAAAGGGGCAAGGGCGGCGGCTATGGAATTCGCAAGTCGCCATCAGACATTCCGTTGGTGGATGTCATTCGTCTTTTCGATGGGGCCATTGGAATTATACCCTGTGTTACATACAAGTATTTCAGCCCCTGTGACGAATGTGTGGATCCCGATGCCTGCAGCATCCGCAGCATTTTTAAAGAACAGCGCGACCTGAATGTGGCGTTTCTAAAAAATAAACATATATCCGATCTAATTCCCCAACAATGACGCCCTCAAGCAAAAAATTACTGGTTATGGGTTGGGATGCGGCTGACTGGGGCATAATAGATGCACTGATGGCCAAGGGCGGGATGCCAAATCTCCGTTCGATCATCGCAAAAGGTGTACGTTGCCCATTAAAAACCCTTGAGCCGCGCCTTTCACCCCTACTTTGGTCGACCGTAGCAACCGGAAAGGGGCCTGACATGCACGGTATTTTGAATTTTGTTGAACCCAAGCCTGATTGCAGTGGCATCCGCGTTGTGCAATCCACAACAAGGAAAACCAAAGCACTTTGGAACATTTTCTCCCAAAACCACCTTCGTACCCATGTTGTGGGTTGGTACGCCTCCCATCCTGCAGAACCCATTAATGGGGTAATTGTGAGCAACCTACTCCATGAAAAAGTCGACTTAACCCAAACGGATCCCCATGCTGAGAAGTTGCTCCCCGGTACCGTTCACCCCGCCGAACTCAATGACATTATAGAATCATTGATTGTGCATCAACATGAACTCCGGCCCGAACACATCCAACAGTGGTTGCCGCGCTATCGTGAAGTACCGACATCTGACGACCACTTGATTAAAGGGTTGACGCAGAAATTGTCTTATGCGATGAGTGTAGCGCAAATAGGCGAGTGGCTCCTGCAACACCAAGATTGGGATGTGTCTATGCTCTTTTTTGACGCCATCGATACCATGGGTCATGAGTTTATGTCATTTCGTGCGCCCAAAATGAAGCACGTCTCTGACAAACAGTTTAGCCTCTTTTCTGGCGTCATGGACGCTGTATATGCCTGGCACGATGACATCCTGGGCCGTTTGCTGTCGCATGTGCATGATGATACGGCCATTGTGATCCTGTCCGATCACGGGTTCCACCATGGCAACAATAGACCAGTCACCCAACATTTGTCGCCCGAAAAAAGAATGGAAATGGAGGCCTCATGGCATAGAAATTACGGTATTTGGGTGGCATCAGGTCCGAATCTTCAAGTCACTGAATCTGCGGTTGCTATGAGTTTGCTCGATGTAGCGCCTACCCTGTTGGCTATATGTGGACTTCCTGCTGGAAAAGACATGCCAGGGAAAGTGATTAGCGAATGGTTTGCCGAAGGACAAATACCTGAACGGGTAGAGACATGGGAACATCAGGCGGAAAAAGATGGACTTCACCCGGCCGATCTCCAAACTGACCCCCTACAACAAGTGGCCACCCTAAAACAACTCATCGATCTGGGTTACCTCGCTGCTTTGCCCAAAAATTCAGCCGAACAAATCGACTTGGTGGAGCGAGAAAGCCGCTATAACCTTGCAGGATTTCTTTCATTCTCCAAAAAATATGATCAGGCGGCTGAGCTATACGAACTGCTGTGGAAAAAATCAGCCCAAATTTTACGCTATGGAGTAGGTTGGGCCCAAGCACTCCTGGCTTCAGGCCAGACAGAAGAAGCCGAACTCGCAGCCAGCGAAGTGCTCAAATCTCATCCTACAGCAGTTGAATTAATTTTGTTGCTGGCTACTTGCGCGCGCTCAAAACGAAAAACGACCGATGCAACTCGACTGGTCGAACAGGCTGAACGTATCGTAGGTCAAAAAAGTGACCATCTTGCCAATGTAGCACAGGCTTGGTTGAACCTGGGTGAAATTAATAGGGCTTCAGATTGTTGCCGCAAAATCCTGATCAAACCAGAAGACGACCCCAAATGGATGGTATTGCTTTCAAAAATATACTTGGCGCAAGGATCCTTTGAAGCTGCCGCCGATAAAGCACTCGATGCTTTGGATGTTAGTCAGGCTATTCCTGAAGCCCATTTTGTTTTGGGTGCAGCACTCGCCTGGCTGGGCCAAATTGAGGATGCCTTAACCTGTCTTCACTTTGCTCTAAATCTGGAGCCTCAGCATATTGAAGCCAGACGATTTGTGGAAATTATTGAGCACCGTTCGTCCCCCAGCGAATTCCCCACGATATTCGATGAGTATGCCGCTCAAAATCCCTATTCCTCTGATGCCTTCCTACACCATACCACCCACCGTGCATAAATACTTGTAGATTCGTTGATCGGCGGCTAAGTCCAAAAAAAAGGCGCACCATTTTGGGGTGCGCCTTTTTTCATCTTCAAAAGCTGAAGCGAATTAAATCATAACCGTCTTATCGACCTTGAAGTACTGTGCTATGTATGTTTTGTACGCTTCCTTCTGCGGTTTCACCCAGCACCTGCACCTGGTAGCTGCCCGCCGGCCAGCCTTCCATGTTCAGCTCAAGCTTGTGCGTCCCCGTTCCATATTGAAGC
>CAIVQI010000238.1 GCA_903908015.1 uncultured Bacteroidota bacterium | reverse complement strand
GCCAAATCCATTCGGTCGTATACCCTGGATACCATCCCCTATGAATTGTGGGAAGAAACCAAGAGAAACGGGTTTTCCGACCTGCAAATTGCCAAACAATTGGGCGATCCCATCACGGAAGACCAGGTTCGGGCCAAACGCCTTTCATTGGGCCTTCGCCGGGTTTGGAAAATGGTAGACACCTGCGCTGCCGAGTTTGAGGCCAAAACACCCTATTTCTACAGCACATACGAACAAGAAAATGAGTCAATTCGATCGGAGCGGCCGAAAGTCATCGTGCTCGGATCTGGCCCCAACCGCATCGGCCAGGGCATTGAATTCGATTACTCCTGTGTGCACGGACTGCTCGGCGCGCGTGAGGCAGGGTATGAAGCGATCATGGTGAACTGCAATCCGGAAACGGTGAGCACCGATTTCAACATGGCCGACAAACTCTATTTTGAACCGGTTTTTTGGGAACATTTGCTCGACATCATCGAACATGAACAACCCGTTGGGGTAATCGTACAGTTAGGTGGACAAACAGCACTGAAGTTGGCGGAGCGCTTGCATGAACACGGCATTCGAATCATCGGCACGAGTTTTCCCAATATGGATCTGGCCGAGGATCGCGGTCGGTTTAGTGATTTGCTCCACGAACTCGACATTCCCTACCCCCGCTACGGCGTGGCAGAAACCGCCGAAGAGGCACTCGACATTGCCCGCAAAGTCGGTTACCCCGTACTGGTACGCCCCAGTTATGTTTTGGGCGGACAGGGCATGAGTATCGTGATCAATGAAGAAGAACTCGAAACGGCAGTGGTCGACCTGCTGAGGAAAATTCCTGGCAATCGCATCCTGATCGACCACTTCCTCGACCGTGCCATGGAGGCCGAAGCAGACTGTATTTGTGACGGCAAAGAGGTCGCCATCTGCGGCATTATGGAGCATATTGAGCCCGCTGGCATTCATTCAGGCGATTCCAACGCGGTCCTGCCCCCATTCGGCCTTTCTCCACTGGTGGTTACCCAAATGGAAGAGTATACCCGTAAAATTGCTTTCGCACTGAACATTCGCGGCTTGATGAACGTCCAGTTCGCCATCAAAAATGATGTGGTTTATGTGATTGAGGCCAATCCTCGCGCCTCCCGCACCCTACCATTCCTTGCCAAGGCCTACGACCTGCCTTTTGTGAATATTGCCACACACGTTATGCTCGAATCTTCCTCGCTGGCCGACCATCCCTTTGAGCGAAAACTATCGGGGTGGGCCATCAAGGAGCCCGTTTTTAGTTTCAATAAATTTCCCGGGGTGAACAAAGAACTGGGGCCGGAAATGAAATCCACTGGCGAGGCCATCCGATTCATTAAAGATTTGCGTGATCCCTATTTCCGCGATCTCTACAAGCGTAAATCCATGTATTTAAGCCGATAAACTGCGTAGGGCCATGGCAGCCTTTTTCGCTATGCCTTATTATTTAGAAAATCACGACATATCTCCAAACACTAATGGTAGTTAGGCAACATGCTAAAAGCACCGTGGAACGAAATTAAAACATACGATAAATAAAAACCATGAGCAACATAACACAAAACATAAAGTC
>CAIVQI010000237.1 GCA_903908015.1 uncultured Bacteroidota bacterium | reverse complement strand
GGCCTGATACTGAATTGTTTTTAGTCCTGGCGAAGAGTCGACATACAGCAGTTGTCCTTGTACACCTACCCCACTGAAGGTCCCACCATGAGGCCAGGCGCTCAATGTGACCGGGGCATCGCCCACAAACAAACACGGAATGGGGCCTAATGTTGCAGGTAAAGGCCCTAACACAATGCTCCCGCTTTCAGTATTCTTTTGAAGATGTTGCTGGTAGGGCGACCACACACTAGTGCCTTGGGCTGTGGTATCCCACTCCAACGAACTGCTTCCGAATACCTGAAACCTCAACCTCAGCAACTCCGCTGAACCCAACTGTAGTGGTTGTGGGCCAAACCAATTCAGTGTGATGGCACCCGGTTGAAAGATCATTTGACCTCCAGCAACCAGCAAGGGATGGAGGTAATCGCTGGACGCATATTGAATGCTATCTTGATTGAACATAAAACGCAAAGTAAAGGCAGCTACATGATTGAATGAATCTACGTGAATGGAAACTGCATACTGACCGCTCGTGCAAGCAACAACATGTGGCATGGTAAGCCGAATTGCCGGCGCTCGAGGTGCTACTCGGAGATCGACGATTCGTGAAGTATCATGAAGACCACATGTGCCAAAGGCAATTAACCGAAATCGTGCGTTGTTCAAGCTATCGGGGGTGGTATTTAATCGCAAAACAGCTGTTTGTGTTCCGCTATACACTCCGAGTTCAACCAAGTTCCTCCAGGTGGTTCCGGTCCGAATTTGCCAGCGATAACTTGTTGTATTGGCACACACCGCAACAAATGAAACTGAATCGCCCGCTTGCACTGACCCGTTGCCTGGCTCCTGTAGCACCTGTGCTGCTTGTGAGGGAACATAAATCTGCCCATTCAATAAACTCAATCTGTGCACCCAGCTCGTGTTGGGGTCTACGAATTGCAAACCGAATCTGCCGCTATCCGGAATCAGCCAAGTCAGGGGGATAGAGCCTGGGATCAAAGGCCGAACAACCAAAACGAGCATGGTATCACCTGAGGCCGAGATCGCAGGAATTGTTGTAGTCTTTCGGATTTTGACTGTATCACCTTGTGTGGCGAGTGACAGGCCTGGTATGCGTGTGCTCCATTGAACCAATTGCAGGGAGGATGAGGGAAGGAAAAGATCCAATGCGATTCGACCGACACTTTGCCAATGATTTACACGCACTGCTATTTGGGTGTTGACCCCCAGACACGACTCAACATTGGGGAGATGAACCGAAATGGGTGACTGAGGTGGGTATACCAATAATTCAGCAGGATTACTGCTCGCAGCAACCAAACAACCCAGACAGTTATAGCGGTATTGGCGAATGCTGTCACCGCCTTGCGCCACTACCTGTAAACTTGGCAAAAGTGGATTGGAATGGAAATAATCAGCCTGAACATCCATCCATACACCTACTCCCATCCTTCTTTGCCAACTACAATTGGTGCCCACTGAAGTTGATGCATTGAAAACTCCGGTGTCACCATACCGAATGTACAGGCTTGATGGATGTTGACTAATGCGCGGGGTATCAGGATTGGATTGAAGCCAAAGATGGACAACACTATCGCATCCCAGGGAGCCCTGCATAGACACAACAAAGGATCCAGGTGAATAAAAAATCTGACCAGCCATGAGGATGGTATCCCCTGCGCACCATGGTAGAACTACCGATGTGTCTACCCGACATGGCGGATGAACAATTTCAATTTTTGCATCAACCCGTAAGGACCATGGCAAAAAGAGCAGTAAAAATAGACCGTAAAAACGTAGAGGCGCATTGTATTGCGCCCCTACATTTTTAAGACGGTATCCTAACATCCACCGACTTAGTGAATCAACTATCGGCGAATCATCAATTTGGTGGACTTAGTCTGCGTGCCTGCCTGTCCGTCGAAACGAACATGCAACATATACACACCATCAGCAACATCCCCAGCACTCCAGTTGGTGCTGTGTTTACCTGAAGGCATCAACAATTTTTCAGACTGGAAGATGGTTTTGCCTGAATAATCAGTGATTGTGAACTGCACCGAGCCATCTTCAGGCAACTGATAGGTAATTTCTGTTGAAGTTGAGAATGGATTCGGGAAATTAAGTACATCCAGAACCAAGGCCGAAACAGAATAAACTGGGACTTGAACGCGAAGCATAGCCAATGGTGTTGCCTCGTAATCTGTGGCCTGAGAGAATCCGACAACTGACATAACGTCTTGAATCCCCCTAATGTCTTGCTCGAATTCTACTTCAAACAAGGCAGAACCCTCAGCAGCGACATATGCTCCACCTGATGCATACCATCCCAGATAAAGTTGGTTCCCCGATTGATTAAACAATACTCGTTCACCGGTTTGGGACATGATGATACGCTTCACACGCAACCCATTGGCCACCTCAACATGCATTTGGAATGAACCAAGGAT
>CAIVQI010000236.1 GCA_903908015.1 uncultured Bacteroidota bacterium | reverse complement strand
CTGCCAGTATTCATATTCGTGGAATCCGCCATTGCCGCCAACCGCAGGGCCCCATCAAATATGCCCCCCCTTGGGCACAACCACCTATACTGTGAGCATTCAAGATATACAGGGTAATGGCCCGGTGAGCGCGACAACCATCATTTTGGTATCGCCCGTGCCCGAGGCAGGAACGGATACCACGGTTTGTTTGCAGTCGCCCGCGTTCAATCTGGCACCCAGGGTATCGCCTGCGGGGGGGCAATTCACAGGGCCCGGGATCACTCAGGCGCCATGGGGCACATTCAATCCGGCCACAGCTGGTATAGGGGTGCACAGCATTTTTTATGACCGCTTGGGCTGCCGAGATTCGCTCAGGATTACGGTCGTACAAGTACAATCGGGGCGAACACTCGCCGCGTGCCCATCTGCCCCCGCTTTTCAGTTAACCGGTGCTGTGCCAGCAGGCGGAGTTTGGACTGGTCCACGGGTTACGCCAGGAGGCTTTTACACCCCAGCCGATTCAGCACGTGCCGATACCCTCTACTACATCGCACTGGGCTGCAGCAGCATGCGGATCATCCTGATCGATACACTTGATATATCTGGTCCGGCTACAGTTTGTCAGAATGCCCCCATATTCACCCTTCAGTTTGCGCCTTTGGGCGGTGTTTGGTCGGGCTTGGGGGTAACAGATACGCTATTGGGCCGATTCAACCCCGCAAATATGCTGGCGGGTCTGAATTGGCTTGTATATCGGGTGAACGGTTGTAGCGATAGCCTTCCAGTACAAATCATCCAAATCGATGCGGGGCCCGTGCGTACATACTGCCCGTTGAATGCCCCTCTGCTGTTGCCATCGGGCACGCCCGCTGGAGGCACTTGGTCCGGACCTGGTATTGTAAATTCGTCCACGGGCTTATTCAATCCCAATGTGAATGGCAACGCTTCGAGCACAAGCTTTGCCCTATATACGATCGGGGGTTGTACGGACAGTCTGACCATCCGCCTGATCCGCACGAATTTGGGGCCAGATACGGTGGCTCGTTGCCTCACCGACGGGGTATATGCGTTGTCGGCGGCCGCCCTCAGCCGAAATCCAACTGGAGGAATTTGGAGTGGCCCTGGGGTTAATCCGGCCGGCAATGGGAGTTTTAACCCTGCTCTGGTGGGTATTGGATTTCACCGATTGTATTATACTGCAAATGGCTGCACCGACAGTGTGGTCATCCGGGTTGATCCGCGACCGGTTTTGCAGCCCGACACGGTGATTTGTATTTTGTCGCCCCCATTTTTGCTGCGCAGCAATGTGGTGGGTGGAACATGGTCCGGACCAGGCATTGTGGGTGCCACGACGGGGCTATTTAATCCAACTACAGCCGGAATTGGGGTGCACAGGATCATTCAATCGTTCACGGGAGGTTGTCGCGACACTCTTTTTGTGACCGTACAAGCCATCCCCAACCCACAAATTACAGTGAGTCCGAGTACGTTTTGTTACCGGGATACGCTTTGGGCGCTGAATGCGTCGCCAGCCGGTGGGCAATGCTCAGGTCCCGGCGTCGTGGGCAATCAATTTAACCCGCGAATGGCTGGCGTTGGATCGCATTGGTTGATTTACTCAGTGGGAGCGGGCCTTTGTCTCAGGCGCGACAGCATACAGGTAACGGTGCGGAGCAACTTATCCCTCAACCTATCCCTCTCCAAAGACACCGTATGCGTAGGAGAAATTGTTCGCATTGTAGCATCCGGAACTGGAGGGTTACCCTCCAAAAGGGTGGTTTGGTTTCCTGGAGGAATCCAGAATGACACCTTGGTTTTTACAGCCACAGCCTCGGGTTGGTACCGCGCTGTTTTGAGCGATGGCTGCAGCGATGTATCGACCGACTCTATTTTCGTTTATGTGCATCCGCCATTGCTCTATCAGAAGGTTCAAACGCAGGTGGGTTGCTATGACAGCCTGGGGATTTATGAAATTCGGTATTCCCCTGGTAGTCCGTATCGAATAAGGTGGCTCACCCAGCCCATCGTGGAAGGTCCTGTGCTCCTGCGCCCCCAAGGAAGTTATGCGTTTAGTTTAACAGACACCTTAACGGGGTGCACCACAACCGATACAGTGAATATGCGCGAGCATCCATTCATCACTGCTCGCTTTTCAGTGAATCCCAACCGAAGCAGCTGTGTCGAACTTCATGAGGCTGAATTCACTTTGATCGATTTATCAGTCGGCGCCGTCACCGGCACCTGGTATCCTGGCGATGGGCGACAGATTCCTTATGTAGCCGGACAATACCCCAGATTCCAGTATGCTGATACGGGGCGCTACGTCATTCGCCTCTATGTGGAAAACAGCGCAGGATGCAGCGCCGAAATGGAACAAGCGGTATGTGTTAAAATCACCTCCCGGATATTGGCACCAGACGCCTTTACCCCCAATGCAAATGGCAGAAACGATTCATTTCTTGTGGTTTCCTTCGGAATCGCCGACATGGAAACCCGAATTTACGACCGCTGGGGGCATCAGGTCTATTTTTCAGACCAACTCAATTTCCGGTGGGATGGTACCGAGAATGGAGCCCCGTTGCCGGCAGGGATATATCCGTACACGATCCGATACCGCGAATACAACGGCCGATCCAATCGGATTTACCGGGGAACCGTTCAGCTGATCCGATAGTCACGGTGCACTAATCCTGTACCTGCTGAAGTTCATTTTTTATTCCCTTTGTTATTGAATGGTGCTCAAGGTCGATCAGTTCGTCGCCCCGTTGATAGGGTAAATACTGAAAGATCAACTGAAACATCTCGTCGGTGGTTTTCATGCTGCTGTTCGATTCGTTGATGTCGCGCGGCGGCGAAAAGGGATTGCGCGGATTACTCGACCTGTTATCGAATGTGCCAAAGGCCCATACCACCGAGCCAGCGGGAATCCGAACTGGCTTGCGAAAAACATAGGTGTATTGCCAACGAAAATCCCATTTGGGGATAGAAATCAATGGTATGGTATCGCCCGAAGGTGCCACGGCAAAAGCCTTGAAATGAGTGCCCAATAAGTGCATGTGCGGGTTCACACTGATCATCGAAATGTCGGAACGAATCAACGCCCGGGTGTGGAAGCTGCGTACAGTACCAGCAGGGATGTTGAAGCGAGGTACAATCTCAGATATGCCCAAACTCCCCAATTGGGTCTCCATGAGAGGGCGAACAGGCGGTTTGTCCATGAAGAATAGGTTTAAGGTAGCGTCATCCGAGGTATCACGCAGTGATGGCCCATAGTGCTGGTCATTGAGCAAAAATGCACCACTTCTACCGATTTTGAATCCCCCAATCCCATCCGGAAAGCTAAGCGGATTCATGCCGGGCAGGTAGTTGAAGGCGGATAGCGTCAGTAAAGGGTAACTACCGTCGTCATTGAGCAAATTAATAAACCGAAAGGCAGCATCCATGTCTTGGAAACTGTCGCGGTGGGCATAATAGGGCCCCTTCATGGGTTGTTTTTTAAGTTCCTTGGTGTAGTGAACTAGGTGCCCATTGGTGTGGTGTACGAGCTTGCGGTGGCCTGGCACATACTCCACAGCCCTCAGGAAAGTGTCGAATGGGAGTTCAAACGGCACTTTCACCATCATAAACCGATCGGTGTTGTCGCCCGGAAGGGGAACGGGCTCCCTGTAGCGAATCACCCAATCAGGTCGACCAAGCATTGAGCCTTCGGGAAAGTCGGGCAGCAACATGCCGGAGGTGTCGCCTGGAGCACAGCCGTCTTCAACCCAGCGCGACAAAAGTTCAATGTCGTGGTCGCTCAGCCGTTTTTCACCGATAAAGGACACATAACTTGGATCGGCTGGCCATGGAGGCATATAGCGCGACTGGGTGACCTTACAAATCGTTTTGGCTTTTTTGCGGACCTCATGATAAGTGATGAGTGGAAAAGGTCCAGCCGCACCGTGACGGTGACAAGGGGTGCAATTCTGGTGGATAATAGGGGCTATATGCTGGGCAAAAGTGACCAGCGAATCCTCAGGCGACGGTTTGCCGAATTCAAAACCGCAGGCCGAAAGTGCGGCAATAACGCACATAGCCAAACATTGAACAACAGCACGCATGGTCAACATCAATACCTTTCAATAAAACAACCCACTGCCGGAATGTCTTTATAGGGAAGAGGGCGCTGAGCATCCAAGGCCATCAGTGTTTCATGGAGGTAGCGCCGCTGAACCACACTTCGTTTGGTGCCAAGTTCAGGCTGCGCATCATCGATCGCGCCCCGATACAGGATTTTTCCATTCCCATCCACCAAAACAACTTCAGGGGTTACCTCGGCCCCCCAGCGCTGAACATACTCCATTTCAGAATCGCGGATGACCTCGAAGGGCAACGGATGTTGCCCCGAGAAGCTGGCGCACTCTTCCATACTGGCGGCTGTTCCCGGGATGATGCCAGTGATGTTGACCCCATGGCCCCATGATGTATGTATTTTGCGTAATTCAGGGATGTAATACAGAGAAGCTGGGCAATCGGGGGCCAAAAAAACAAACAATTCAATGCTTCTGTTGCGGGTTCGGGACGATTCAACACAGGATGTGAGCAAACACAAGAACACCCACAAGGCGATGATGAAACTGTAAACGCGTGATGTCACGAAGGGATGATGATAAAATCCAAAGATATTGGGCAAAAATACAAAAGCTGTGTTTGTTCATACACCCGCCATCACCCCCAATGCACCAGACGCAAATAGGCATAAACCAGCGGAGCAGAGAGAATAAGCGAGTCAAAACGGTCCAACACCCCACCATGCCCTGGCAAAAGGCTACCTGAATCTTTGCGGTCGAAGCTCCTTTTCAAGAGCGATTCCAACAAATCGCCATAAACACCCGCCACCGATACCAAGGCAGCCACCACCAGCCATTGAGCGGCAGTTAAGCTGGGGCACCAAATGGGCATAACCCAAAAGCCCAGGATGAGTGAAGCCAAAATGCCACCAACACTCCCTTCGATGGTCTTGTTGGGCGAAATACGCTCAAACAACTTGGTTCGACCCATACTTCGGCCCACCACATAAGCAGCCGAATCGCTGGTCCATAAAAACACGAAAATGCCCAATACCAACTGGGGGTTATACTGCTCATCGGGTAAAAACAATAGATAGGACAATAAGCCAAAGG
>CAIVQI010000235.1 GCA_903908015.1 uncultured Bacteroidota bacterium | reverse complement strand
CTCGATTACCTTTGGCTCCAATTGGATGAAAACGAGCACCACCCCCAGTCTGAGTCGAACTATTTCAATGAAAGTCGTTTGGGCAGGCGCATGTCTGAATCCGATTTAGAGCGAATGCTTCCCGCTCGCATGCTTGAAGGACATGGCGTACAAATATTCGAAGTTACCGACGGGAAAGGAGTTGCGTTACCCTACACTGTCAACCAAACCATGATGCGTGTTGATTTGCATGCGCCGCTTCGGCCGGGCAAACGAGCCCAACTTCGAATACGTTGGCATTATAAGATTCCTGACCGCATGAAGGTGGGGGGCCGGGGAGGCTACGAGCAATTGAAAGACGGCAATATATTGTTTACCATCACGCAGTGGTTTCCCAGGCTATGTGTGTACAGCGACTACCAAGGATGGAACCACAAGCAATTTACAGGCAGAGGTGAGTTTTCACTGCCATTTGGGGACTATAAAGTTCGTATGAACGTGCCTGACGACCATGTGGTGGTATCGACAGGCACTTGCTCCAATTACAAACATGTGTTGTCGGGTGATCAATATGGCAGATGGCAGAAAGCCCAAAATGCTTCTGAGCCCATTGAAATTGTGACCCGAGAAGAAGCCCTAAAGAAGGAGTCCAACCACTCCACCGGACGCAAAACCTGGGTTTTTGAAGCTAAAAATGTCCGTGATTTTGCCTGGGGCAGTTCGCGTAGATTCATTTGGGATGCGATGTCTGTTGATATTGCCGGAAAAAAGGTGATGGCCATGAGTGCTTATCCCAAAGAATCGTATGCTTTATATAGGAAGTATAGCACCAAGGTGGTCGCGCATACCTTGAGGGTTTATTCAAAACATACCATTCCCTACCCATATCCCGTGGCCATCAGCGTGGAAGCCTCTAATGGCATGGAATATCCCATGATTTGTTTTAACTACGGACGCACACTCGAGGATGGCACCTATTCTGAGCAGACCAAATACGGGATGATAGGGGTGATTATCCATGAAGTGGGCCATAACTTCTTTCCGATGATCATCAATTCTGATGAACGGAATTGGAGTTGGATGGACGAAGGGCTCAACACCTTCGTGCAATTTTTGGCTGAGCAGGAATTTGACAATCAATACCCTTCTCGCAGGGGGCCCGCACACCGAATTGCCGACTATATGCGATTGCCTGCTGATCAACTCGAGCCGATCATGACCAACAGTGAAAATATCATACAGTTTGGCCCGAATGCCTACGGAAAACCAGCCACTGCGCTCAATATTTTACGCGAAACCGTGATGGGCCGTGCGTTGTTTGATTTCGCCTTCCGTACATATGCGCATCGTTGGGCCTTTAAACATCCTTCACCCGCCGATTTTTTCAGAACCATGGAAGATGCTTCCGGGGTTGACCTAGATTGGTTTTGGCGGGCATGGTTTTTCGACATAGAGCCGGTCGATATCAGCCTGGATTCGGTGCGCGTGCTTACGCCAACCGACAGCACACCCAATGGTATAGTTGTCCTACCCCCTACAGATCGCAATAGAGAGCGTATGGGTCGTGCATCAGAAGGCAAACACATCAGTGCGCTGCGCAACAAAGAGTCGGGCATGAAATTTTTGGTGGATGTCGATACATCACTGCGTGACTTCTACTATTTCTACAACGATTCTCTGAGAAAACTGGATGAAAACGAACCACGCCTATCACCGGTTCGCAGTACTGAAACGAATGACTCGCTCATCATTCAGCCACAAATCGACGGCAGACCCGTGTATGCCTATGAATTACACCTTCGAAATGTTGGGGGCTGTGTGATGCCTGTTATTTTGCGTTGGGAATTTGAGGATGGCACAAGTCAGGAGGACCGCATTTCAGCCTATGTCTGGCGCAAGAATGAGCATCAAATCGTAAAGACTTTTGTGCACTTCAAGCCAGTTCGATCGGTTCTGGTTGACCCCCACCGTGAAACGGCTGATATCGATACACGCAACAACCTATGGCCGAGGGAGGACGCACCGACTATTTCCGGAAGAGTAGCGATGTATAAGAGTCGCCGCGAGCCAGCAGGAAGGAGAAGTACACCTGAATCAGCCAACCCCATGCAAATCCGAACCATCGGGCAGTGATTCGAAGATTGATTGCAAGCGATCCCTTGTGAGAATTTTCTGAATTTGCCTTCCTTTGGCAATGATTCTACCGCATTCGTGAGCTTCCCAAGTACAAACCAGCGTGTTGCCCTGTATGGTCTCTACCATGGCCGTGAAATCAATCCGAGCACCCGGACGTGCACCAGCTATATGTTCGACTGAAACAAAGGTTCCAATGCCCTCTTCATGCTCCTCCCGCATTTCAAGTACAAACTGGCGACACGCAAACTCTGCATCTCGGGCCAATGCAAACGTGGCATAAACCGGGTGCACAGGTCCACTTTCAAAAGTTGCGGTATCCTCGTGCGACACTACATGCATCCAATGACGGATATCTCCTGGCTGAAACAGCTTTTTCATGCCAGCCCGTCTATCTGCTCGACCTGAACACTATTTGTTACCTCTCGGGTGATGCGCCATTCAGTGCCATCTTCTCTCCTGATGCGCATACTTTGGTCGAAGTGCGCGACAGAGACCACGTAAAATTGAATGCCTGGTCGAAGTTCAATCTCATCGAGGTATTTCAGCAATGCATCACTGCCTTCATCGACACAAACGACACGGGCTTGTTCACCAGGGGCCAAAGCATTCATGGGCATGGTGTGCCTGTAAGGCATCTGTAGCTGCGCACCCGGAATCAACTCGCCGTGTGGGTCCTCTGTTGGGTTCCCCAAGAAGGCATCAAGGCGCGCGATGAGCTCTGGATGGGAAACATGTTCGAGCTCCTCAGCGATTTCATGGATTTCGTCCCAACGAAAACCGAGCGAATGCACCAGGAAATGTTCCCATAATCGGTGACGACGCACAATCACCAATGCTTGTTGCATACCATGATCAGTCAGACTCACACCCCTATACCGATTGTGGTTGAGAAGGCCCTTATCACTGAGACGCCGCAACATATCACTCACCGAAGCGGGCCGGGTTTCCATGCGCGCTGCTATAGCATTGGTGGAGGCTTCAGGGGATTCTACCGACGAAGCGCTGATCATATAAATGGCCTTGAGGTAGTTTTGCTCGGTGCGACTCAACTGCATGCCCAAAAATAATAGTTCCGCCTGAACATGAGTAACCCTACCCCAACATGGGCATGTGCACCACTTGCTTGGTCAGAAAAAAATCGTCGGTATAAAAATCAGCGATCGAGAACATTTGGTAGGGACGACGACACTCATCCAACTCCTCCTGCAAGTCACCACCTTTCAAATAGAGTATTCCATTGGTCAGCCTGTGATGCGATTCACGCAAAAATTTTCCCTTAACCCAGGCAGAGAAAGGCGCCATGCGGGTTACGGCCCGGCTCACCACGAAGTCGAATCGCTCCCCTACTTGTTCTATTCTATTTTGCTCGGCCCGTACATTCTTCAACTGTAGCGCACCACAAACCTCCCGTACGACCTTAATCTTTTTTCCAATGGAGTCGACCAACAAAAAATCTGTTTCAGGAAACAAGATGGCCAGTGGAACACCCGGAAAGCCCCCACCCGTTCCCGCATCCATCACACGCGCATTGGGCAGAAAAGCTTGCACTTTGGCTATGGCCAGACTATGCAGCAGGTGATGTACTTCAAATTGTTCTATGTCGCGACGTGAAATCAAATTGATCCGCTCATTCCAATAGGCGTACAATGACGCTAATTGACCAAATTGCGCTACCTGAATGGGCGATAATTCCGGAAAATGTTCGGAAAGCATAGTTTTAGGCGTCGACCGGCCTGCCCGCGGATGCACGAATGGTCCACGCTAACGAAAGGAACAAATACAATAACTCAAGGATGGGCAGCATGAAAATCGTGATGGGGATTTGAAAGCGCCTCATCGCCACTAAGAGTAAGATCCATCGCAATAAAAGCTGAGCAGCGAAAGCCGAAACAACGCCCCAAAAAAAATATGGCTGCTGTTGCGAGAACCAGGCGGCAGTCAATGCAGTCAAAAACATCAGCCAAGAATTCCATGCCCAATAGGTCAGTACAGTTTGATCGACGGACCGAAACAAGCTTCTGTTGCCCACATACTTCAGCTTTCGTTTCCAAAACCACTGAAATGTCTTTTCCTCATTGATGCGCACAAATGAGGGGGCGTCCAAACAAATTCCCACGTTTTTCGGGGTTGCCGCCACATTGACAAACAAGTCATCTTCGCCTGACGGATGCTTCACATGTGCGATGAAACCCTTGCGAAAAAAGAAAAGCCCCTTCAAGTACCCCATATTTCTGCCATCGCCCGCATAGGCGCGTCTGCGAATGGCGTGACCAAATAGCCTAAGATTTTCGCGGAGGGCATCCCACTGCATGAGCGACGATTTCAGTCCAGGATTAGGCGAATATCCCAGGTAACCGAGCACAATTTCTCGTTCTTGTCCGCCATCAAACGCCATCTGCATATGCTGAATCCAGTGTTTTGATATTGGGAGTGCGTCGATGTGACCAAACAAGATACGCGCATGGGCAGATGCCTTCACGCCAAGGGCCAAGGCGAATTTTCGGTCAGTGGGATGCTTATCCTGCTCCTGAACATCTACCACGCGAAGGCTGGGATAACGTGCCTGCATGGAAATGATGACATCCTGACTCTCGTCATATGAACGATCATTGACCAGCACAATCTCATACTCAGGATATTCTTGCTCCATCCAAATGGGCAGATTTCTCAGAATTTGATCGGCTTGGTTGCGGGCATAGATCACCACTGAAACAGGTTCTGTACCCGCCTCCAAAATGTCTGGCGTTCGTCCTGTACGTCGAATCACAGCGAGCCAATAGGCCAGGTAGTAATAAACTTGAAGCAAAAAGAAACACGAGAAAACGCTGATGGCCATAAACATGATGGGCTTGGCCAATTCGGGGGAAACTTCGGGTAAGGAAAACATATTTTTGCGGGGATAAAAATAATGTAAAGGCCAACATAGTGGGGGACAAACTTATGCACACCATTGAATTCGAACTCGAACATACCGATACATCAACTCGGGCGCGTGCAGGCACCCTGCACACTGCGCACGGCGATATTCCTACGCCGATGTTTATGCCAGTTGGAACCCAGGCCACGGTGAAGGCTGTACGTCAAGAATCTTTGCGTGATGAGGTTGGGGCACGCATTATTTTGGGCAACACCTACCACCTTTATCTTCGACCAGGACGAAGTTTATTGGAATCTGCTGGCGGATTACACGCATTTATGGGATGGGACAGGCCTATCCTGACCGACAGTGGGGGTTATCAGGTTTTTTCTTTGTCGGATCGACGGAAAATTCGTGAAGAAGGGGTAACATTCTCCAGTCACATTGATGGCAGCCGACATGTCTTTAGCCCCGAATCGGTGGTTGATGCCCAGCGCAGCATCGGTGCCGATATTTGTATGGCATTCGATGAATGTCCGCCCTATCCCTGTGATGAAACCTACTTGGTGCAATCGATGCACAGAACCCACCGCTGGCTCGACCGCTGTTTGGCTCGTTGGGATGAAACCGAACCCTTGTATGGCTATCCACAGGCCCTGTTCCCAATCGTACAAGGCGGAACCATCGCGGGATTAAGAGAAGAGTCGGCCCGCTACATCGTGGAGCGAAGACCCTGTGAGGGCTACGCGATCGGCGGCCTGAGCGTGGGAGAACCGACTGACATGATGTATGAAATGTGTGGCCGTGTTTGCTCAATATTGCCATCAAATAAACCACGCTATCTCATGGGTGTAGGCACGCCAGTGAATTTATTGGAAAATATTGCCTTGGGTGTTGATCTTTTTGATTGCGTGATGCCCACGCGCAACGCCCGCAATGGCATGCTCTTCACATGGAATGGAGTAATCAACCTTAAAAACGCACGTTGGCGCGGCAATTTCGACCAATTGGATGCAGAATCTGCCTTAGCATCCGACCGAAATTACAGTTTTGCCTATATGGCCCACTTGTTTCAGACCGGAGAAATGCTGGGGCCACAACTGGCTAGTTTACATAACCTGCATTTCTACATTGACTTGGTGAGCCAAGCCAGATCGCACATTGTGAATGGAACTTTCGATGGATGGAAAAAAGTCATCATTCCCTTACTTGAACAGCGCTTATAATGGAACACTGGCCTGTAAACAAATAAAAACTGAGTTAAGACCGGGGGCGATGGCCGCTACCGATCCATGGGTTACTGCTTACTCGGGGCGACAAATTTCGCCATTCTCCAGAAAGGACAAATGGGCATCGACCATCCGCAAAACCTCAGACACCGAGCGAACCAAAAGAAAATTGTTGACCAATTGAAACTGCACGATGCCCTTCATATCAATGAAAAACAATCCCCGATAAGCAATCATTGGACCGGTAGCTGTTAGGCCGCCATGTGCATCAACTTGATAATCGCCAGCCAGAACCCCATACATTTTACTGATCACCTTACTGCTGTCGGAGACCAGAGGATAGGTAACCCCCTTTATTCCACCAGAGGCAGCGTCCATCGATAACCATATCTTGTGCGCGTCTTCGGTATCGGTCGAACAGGCGACAACGGCAATGTTTCGCGCTTCGAACGCATCAAGCTTCTTTTGGAAGGCATGCATTTCAATCGGACATACCGAACTAAAATCCTTCGGATAGAAGAACAGGATTACGTGCTTTTTATCAAGGTATTGCTCCAGATTAAAGGATTCAACAAGTTCGCTCCCACCAACTATGGCCTTGGCGCTGAAAGAAGGGGCCTTACGGCCAACT
>CAIVQI010000234.1 GCA_903908015.1 uncultured Bacteroidota bacterium | reverse complement strand
TTTTGAAACAGTTTACAAGATTTTAAATCATTTCAAAGGGAACTTTGCAAGTTTCGACTTCCAATGTTTCCCGTATGTTTAGGTTTAATTATCTAAGTAATCCCAAATCATTAATTGAGTGTGTACAATGTGTGAACGAATCATTAATACGAACTGGCGATACAATGACAGGTGCACAATGACCGCAACATAATGACCGTTACAGAACGCAATCCTTATGAACATCAACATCCGCTTAGCGCAACGCAATGACTGCATAGCGCTCATGAAGCTGATCCGAGAACTGGCCACTTATGAGCGTGCGCCCGAGGAGGTGACGGTGAATGCCATACATTTTGAGGAGGCTGGCTTTGGACCTGAGCCTGTATGGTGGGCCGTTGTGGCGGAGCAACAGGAACAAATCGTCGGCTTTGCATTGTGCTACACACGCTATTCTACCTGGAAAGGATCATTGTGCTACTTGGAAGACTTAGTGGTTACCGATCACATGCGTGGCAAGGGTATTGGTCGCCTGCTCTTTGAGGCCGTTATCCTGCATGCCAAAAACAAAGGATACCCACGGGTGTGCTGGCAGGTCTTGGATTGGAATGAACCCGCACTGAATTTCTACCGTAAATTCGGGGCCACATTCGACGCCAGTTGGGTCAATGGTTGGTTAAATATAAAGTCCGAAGAATAGTAACAAAAAAAACCCTGTTTCCACTACAGAAACAGGGTTTTTGGCGGTCCGGACGGGACTCGAACCCGCGACCCCATGCGTGACAGGCATGTATTCTAACCGACTGAACTACCGAACCATTAGAACGCTGCAAAGATAAGGGTCTAGAAGAAGAATTCAAACAGAAATACAGGGCTTGGAAGAAAAAAATAAACGGCAAGCGTCAATGTCCTACTTTTGTGGCCGCAAAATCCCCTGTACATATTCATGAAAGCGCTGCGTAATCTAGCCATTATTGCCCACGTCGACCACGGCAAAACCACATTGGTCGACAAGATCCTGTTCCAGACCAATCAGTTCAAAGCACACGAGGAAGTCGGCGAACTCATCCTTGATAGCCACGATCTGGAGCGCGAGCGGGGCATCACCATTTTCTCGAAGAATGTAGCCGTTCGCTATAAAGACACCAAGATCAATATCATCGATACCCCAGGGCACAGTGATTTCGGCGGTGAAGTAGAGCGCGTATTGCGCATGGCCGATGGTGTCCTTTTATTGGTAGATGCTTTTGAAGGGCCTATGCCACAAACCAGATTTGTGTTACAAAAAGCACTTGCGCTCGGACTACGTCCGATTGTGATCATCAATAAGGTAGATAAAGAAAACTGCAGGCCGGATGAAGTCCACGACGCCGTTTTTGATTTGTTTTTCCACCTCGATGCGACCGAAGAACAACTCAACTTCCCAACTCTTTATGGCTCTTCCAAACAAGGATGGATGTCGGGAGATTGGAAAAAGCCATCCGAAGATTTTACCCCACTTTTAGAGGCCATCCTTGAGCATGTTCCACCCCCCGTGGTTTCAGAAGGAACTCCACAGCTGCAAATTACATCACTCGATTTTAGCAGTTATGTTGGTCGAATCGCCATCGGAAAATTGAGTCGCGGCACCCTCAAAGAAGGTATGCCCGTAACATTGGTGCGCAATGCGGGTGGACAAGCCAAAGG
>CAIVQI010000233.1 GCA_903908015.1 uncultured Bacteroidota bacterium | reverse complement strand
TGTCTGAGCTCATGGGCAGCCTTCTACAGCATGGCCTCCACATTCAGTCGTTCGACGAATTCGACTACTCGCCCTATCCCTGCTTCCAGCATGCGGTGGAGGTGGCCCCCGGAAAGTACCAAATCAAGCACCTGGGCGATCAAATTCCGATGGTCTATGCACTCACCGCCTCCAAATAGTTCGACGGCCAACAAATAGCTTGTAATCAATGGAAAGGCTTCCCTACCTTTAACGCGTGTCGATATTTGAAACCCCAGCCGAATTGGTCATCAGCTGCTACAAGCGATTAGGCCCATTTTTAGAACAAGAATTACGGGCGCTCGGCTACGAGCCGTCCTATGCCAGCGACAGTATGGTGCGTGTGCCAGGAACGGCTGCCGATGCCATGCTCCTCAACATGAAGCTGCGCACGGCCAGCCAAATCATGTACCCCTTGTTGCAGTTCGATGCGCAAGATCCCGAGCAGGTATACCAGGCCCTCAAGCGTTATCCATTTGAGCGCCTGCTGCAGCCTGAGGGCTATTTTTCGGTGCGTTCCCATGTCAAGCACCCCAGTGTCAACAACCCCATGTTCATCAATATGCGGGTGAAGGACGCCGTGGTAGACCGCATGCGCGAGAAAACCAACCGGCGCCCCAACACCGGCTCCGATTACAGCGGCGCGGTGCTGCATTTGTATTGGGTAGGCGATCAAGCCACGCTGTTTGCTGACACCTCCGGCGAAACCATTGCCCGCCACGGATACCGCATGCATCCAGGCAAAGCCCCTCTGCTCGAAAGCATTGCCTCGGCCATGCTGTTGGCCACCGACTGGGAAGCCAGCCAACCCCTGCTCAACCCGATGGGCGGCGTGGGCACCTTAGCCATCGAAGCGGCCTGCATGGCCACCCAACGCTACCCGGGCCTGTATCGCCGCCGTTATGCCTTTCAACATTTGCAGGGCTACAACGAAACGGATTATATTGAAGCTTTACTCGATTTGGAAGACCTGGTAGCGGAAGTGGACATGCCCAAAATCGTGGTGAACGACCGTGATACCCGCATGCTGAGTTTAGCCCTACAAAATGCCGAAAAGGCAGGGGTGCGGCAGTACATCAACACGGTGGGGGGCGACTTCCGCGAGATCAAAATACCCGAAACGGCCGGCTGGGCCCTGTTGAATCCCGAGTACGGCGAACGATTGGGTGAAGTAGAGCAGCTGGCCGGTGTGTATGCCGAAATCGGCAGCTGGATGAAGCACAGCCTGCCCGGCTGGAAGGTGGGCATTGTGTCGGGCAACCTCGAGCTGCTGGGTAAAATAGGCTTGAAGGCCGATCGGCGCATTCCGCTCTACAACGGCCGCATCGACAGCCGCTTTTGCTTATACAGCATGTACGCCGGGAGCAGGCGTGGGGATAGGTCGTCGTAAAGCGGAGAGAAATAACGTTTTCCTCAACCATGAGTCAGGGTTCGCCAGTCGTACCATGTTAACAACACCCCAACATTAGGGATAGTCACGTTTGTGGGGAATCACCCCCCGCACACCGCCACGGGCTTCGGCAACGTCGCCCCGGTATCGCGGAATCAAGTGGATGTGCACGTGGGGCACGGTTTGGCCGGCTGCCGCACCGATGTTGATCCCCACATTGAAGCCATCGGGCCTATAGTGTTCAGTCAACATCTCCCTGACCCGATGAAGCAGCCGCATGCAAGCAGCCTGATGCTGCTCGTCGAGGTCAAAATAACTGGATATGTGTTTTTTCGGAATAATCAGTGCGTGGCCTGGGCTCACCGGATAAAGGTCAAACAAGGCGAATGCCATATCCGATTCGGCAATCAGCGGGCGTTCGCGGGGTTGACTGCAAAACGGGCAGGCTACAGTTTCCATTCTTCAAATCCTCTTTGGGTGATGAGATATCGGCAACTTTCCTTCAATTGCTCTATTCCCCTGAGGTTCCATTCCGCAAGGTCTGCCCTTGTCACAGCCACATCGTCCGATGAGGCCTGTTGGCCCAAAAGCGCCACGTTAAACTCCTTCATAAAGCGAAGCGATTCTTTATTGTAAACCAAATTCCAATAGTGATGGATCCTGTCCTGGCAATGCTCCAGAAAGTCAGGCGTTGGGATTTTGTCCTTTTTTTTAGAATTGATGCTACGCTGTGAGGGAAGTAAATTCCAAAGGTCGTTGTTTTTCCAGACCGAGAAAGGAATCATGTGATCCACATCAAATTCATTGATCTTCTTGCCGCTCCAAACGCAAAAAACGGCCCCCTCGGACCTTAGAATAGCTTCGTATAATTTTTTGGACGCACTGATTTCCCTTTGTGTAATGGGACTTTTCAGCACTTCATCCATCACCTGATGCATCGAAATTTGGCGGCCGGAGGCGTTAACTGAAAACTCTGCCCATTTCACCAAAATGGAGTCCTTGCCGTTGATGAAGCTGCCCAGCACCTTGAACGCCTGGTAATAGTCGGCCGGAATGGAAAAACTACCGAGGTTATTGATGAGGTATTCCCGATCGGCGGTCGCTCCGGAATGCCTCCTTCGGCCATTTTCATAGGTGAAAATCGAGTAGAACTGTTGGCTCAGCGAATAGCCGATGTGCTTCATCGGCATCATGACGATGGTATCACGGATCTCATGGATGAGTTTGCCGAAAATTGCCTGCACATCGGGGGGCAGACCCTTGCCCCTCAAGTCGTTGTAGAAAGCCGAAAATCCACCCCGTGAAGCGTATAATTGAATGAGCAGCTCAAAGTTTGTTTGAAATCTTAGCCTATTGCCGGGGCCGTTGATTTGTGGAATGAGAAAAGTCGATTCCAGAATGGGGTAGTAGTACAACAGCCACTTCTCTACGATCAGTCCCAGCGGAATATGCACCCGATCGTTAAGGTGTGTGACAAATGGAGAATGATCCTGAATGATGTCGATGACCCCCCGAAGCAGGGCGAATTTGTAGGTGGTTGACTTGTTGTCGCGCTCTATGAGGGCATTGATGCGGGTGAATACATCGAAATTCATGAGCGTGGCGTGGGGCAAAAGGGATATTTAGAATGTGGGTC
>CAIVQI010000232.1 GCA_903908015.1 uncultured Bacteroidota bacterium | reverse complement strand
TGGCCTTCGGCATGGAGCTCGGAGGGGAATGGGGCAAACTCGCCCTCACCCTGTTTCGCTTGGTGGCTGTGGCTGGTATATTGTACATCATTAGGGGCATGCTCAAATCGAGTGCCACGCGAATCGGTGCCCTTGCAGCCCTATCCCTCATTTTGGCAGGTGCCATGGGCAACATCATCGACTCGGTGTTCTATGGCCCGCTGTTTGGCTACGAGCGCTGGTTCCACGGGAGGGTAGTCGACATGCTCTACTTCCCTCTGTGGCAAGGCTTCCTGCCTGAATGGATACCCTTTGTAGGGGGCGATTATTTCATTTTCTTCAGGCCCGTTTTCAACGTGGCCGACACCGCCATCACCACTGGCGTTGCCATGCTTTTGGTTTTCCAACGCCGCTATTTTCCTCCCGATGCCCTATCCGCATCGCCCACTGAAACCCCCAATACTACCACCCCCGACGGATGACATTTGACGACTTTGATCTCGACCCCGATTTGCTGGATGGCTTGGATGCCATGGGCTTTCGTAACCCTACACCCATCCAACAACAGGCCATACCGATCATACTGGAGGGTCGCGATCTCATCGCCTGTGCGCAAACGGGAACCGGCAAAACTGCCGCTTTTGTTTTGCCTGTGATCGACAGCATTCTGGCCAGCGAAAAACGGCATTTGAACGCCCTCATCCTCACCCCAACACGCGAGTTGGCCCAACAAATCGACCAGCAGGTTGAAGGCTTGAGCTATTATACGTCAGTAAACTCGATCCCGATTTATGGTGGAGGTGATGGGGCATTGTGGGACCAGCAGCATAAAGCCCTGAAAAAAGGGGCTGACATGATCATCGCCACGCCAGGTCGACTCATCTCGTTTTTGAATACAGGCAATTTCGACTTTTCTGGTCTTCGTCACCTCGTGCTCGATGAGGCTGACCGCATGCTCGATATGGGTTTTTTCGACGACATCATGCGCATCGTTTCGATGATGCCCAAGCAGCGCCAAACCCTACTTTTTTCGGCCACCATGCCCCCACGTATTCGTCAACTCGCGGCCGTAATCCTCCAAAATCCAGCCGAGGTGACCCTCTCAGTGGCTAAGCCAGCTGAGAAAATCGACCAGCGGGTATGTAAACTCTACGACCAGCACAAAGAACCTCTTTTACTCGAGATCTTGAATGACCCTCAATACAACTCGATTTTGGTGTTCTGCTCAACGAAGGATAAGGTGAAGGAGCTGGGTCATTTGCTGAGGAAACGCCACCTTCCTGCACGCCCGTTCCACTCCGACCTCGAACAAACAGAGCGAGAAGAGATCATGCGCGACTTTAAGTCTGGCAAACTGAGGATCCTGGTGGGTACAGATGTTTTGTCGCGCGGGATTGATGTGGATGGGATTGACTTGGTGGTGAATTTCGATGCACCCCCCGACGCGGAAGATTACGTTCACCGCATCGGGCGCACGGCCCGTGCCGAACGCAGCGGTACTGCCATCACATTCATCAATCCTAAAGATGGAAGACGGCTAGATGCCATAGAACGACTTATAGAGCGATCCATACCCCTTATGGAACTTCCCAAACAGCTTGGAGATGCTGGAGATTGGGTAGCCGAAAGTGGCGGAAGCGGAAAGCGTATGGGTGGCCAAAGAAAAGGCGGAGGCGGAAGGCCCGGAGGCGGAGGCGGAGGACCTGGAGGCGGAGGCGGAAGACCCGGAGGCAGAGGCGGAGGCGGAAGACCCGGAGGCAGAGGCGGAGGCGGAAGACCCGGAGGCGGGGGCAAAAGACATTAGAACCCCTAGCAGATTGTTTATCATTGAGAACGGGGCGCCAATCAAAGGCCTGCAAGCACTTGATGAATAATCAATATGAGCACATGCTGCTCACCGCCTTTAGAAATCCGTAAGCCCGATCAACTACCGCAAGCCTCGCATGCATCTGGATTGTCGAGCGAGCAAGTCATCTGTGCACGCGCTTCGTCGATCGACATCGTAGGACCGGCGGGCAGATCCTGCAGCGCTTGGGCTGAGGCCCCAACGTGAACTGATCCCTCAGAGGCCACCACATCCACCAACTGAGGTTCGGCTTGAGGCTGTGGTACAGGAGACGGACCAACAGCAGGCTCAGCATGTTGGGAGACGGTGAACTTCACTGCCTGCGCGGCAGCCTTGGTACGTAAGTAATACATACCCGTCTTCAAACCCGCCTTCCACGCATAGAAATGCATTGATGTAAGCTTCGCGAAATTCACATCAGTCATGAACACATTCATGCTCTGGCTCTGACAAATGAATGCCCCACGATCCGCAGCCATATCGATAATGGTCTTCTGTTTGATCTCCCAGGCGGTGCGGTACAATTCGCGCAGATGCTCAGGAATCTCCTTGATGTTCTGTACGGAACCATTGGCCGCCACAATCTTGTCCTTCAAAGCCAAATTCCATAAGCCCTCGTTCACCAGATCATGCAAAAGGTGCTTATTTACCACCACAAATTCGCCGCTCAACACCCGTCGGCTGTATATGTTGCTGGTGTAAGGTTCAAAACACTCATTATTGCCCAAAATCTGACTGGTGGATGCGGTGGGCATTGGGGCCAAAAGAAGGCTGTTGCGGGCACCGTATTGTGCCACACGGGCGCGCAATTCATCCCAGTCCCAACGCTTAGACGGGGTGACCCCCCAAAGATCAAACTGGAACATGCCACGCGATAGCGGCGAGCCCGGGTAACTTTCGTAGGCACCCTCCTCCCGGGCCAAGTCGCATGATGCCGACATAGACGCGAAATAGAGGGTCTCAAAAATCTCACGGTTCAGTTGACGCGCTTCTGGCGATTCGAAGGGATGGCGCATGAGGATAAACACATCAGCCAGTCCTTGCACACCAATACCGATGGGTCGATGCCTCATATTAGACCGCCGGGCCTCTTCAACAGGGTAGTAATTCACATCAATCACCTTATTCAGGTTGCGCGTCACCATATAGGTGATTTCATAGAGCTTTTGGTGATCAAACTGCAGGTCGGGGGTCACGAAACGGGGCAAGGCCACCGAAGCGAGATTACATACAGCCACCTCATCAGCCGAAGTGTATTCAATAATCTCAGTACACAGGTTACTGGAGCGGATGGTGCCGAGATTTTGCTGGTTGCTCTTTCGGTTGGCTGCATCCTTGTAAAGCATGTAAGGCGTGCCAGTTTCAATCTGCGATTCCAATATGGCAAACCAAAGCTCCTGGGCATCGACGGTTTTGCGCGCTCGGTCTTCCTGTTCATAGCGCCGGTAGAGGGCCTCAAACTCATCACCCCAGCAGTCGTGGAGCCCTGGGGCCTCATTCGGGCAAAACAAACTCCATTTTCCATTTTCCTCAACCCGCTTCATAAATAAGTCTGGGATCCAGAGGGCGTAGAACAGATCGCGTGCACGAAGCTCCTCCTTACCATGATTCTTTTTGAGGTCGAGGAAATCGAAAATATCCGCGTGCCATGGCTCCAAATAGATGGCAAAAGAACCTTTTCGCTTGCCACCACCTTGGTCGACATACCGCGCGGTGTCGTTGAACACCCGCAACATGGGGACAACACCATTGCTCGTGCCATTGGTGCCACGAATGTACGATCCTGTGGCCCGCACATTGTGTATGCTGAGGCCGATTCCCCCCGCACTTTGTGAAATTTTCGCTGTTTGCTTGAGGGTGTCATAGATGCCGTCGATGCTGTCTTGTTTCAGGCTCAGCAAGAAGCAACTCGACAACTGCGGCTTGGGTGTGCCAGCATTGAACAGGGTGGGCGTAGCATGGGTGTACCACTTTTCGCTCATCAGTTCATAAGTTTTGATGGCCGATGGAATGTCGCTTTGGTGGATGCCAACGGCCACACGCATCAAAAGGTGTTGGGGGCGCTCCGCAACCTTACCATTCATCTTCAGCAAGTAGGAGCGTTCCAAGGTTTTGAATCCAAAATAATCGTAATCGTAGTCGCGTGAGTAGATGATCGCCGAATCAAGCTGCTCGGCGTTTTGGTTCACCACTGCCATCACCTCATCAGCCAGAAGCGGTGCTTTTTGTCCGGTTGCCGGATCGATGTAGTTGTACAGCGCCCGCATGGTCTCCGAGAACGACTTCATCGTTTCCTTGTGGAGGTTTGAAATAGCAATGCGGGCGGCCAGAAGGGCGTAATCGGGGTGCATGGCCGTAAGGGAGGCTGCAGTCTCTGCGGCAAGTTCATCGAGTCGGGTGGTGGCAATGCCGTCATACATCCCTACGATCACTTTTTTCGCGACTTCAACCGGTTGCACGTATTCACGATTCAAACCATAACACAGTTTCTCAATGCGGGAAGTGATTTTATCGAACAGAATCGTCTCCCGGCGCCCGTCCCTTTTCAATACATACATGGTATATTATTTAAAAAATGCAATCAAAATGATAGGATTAAAAATCTTCTTCGGTACTGAAGGTTTGCTGGTTGCGGTCTGAGGTCACCCCGGCCTTTTGATACTCACCCACGCGGCGCTCGAAGAAATTGGTTTTGCCCTCCATGGAAATGAGTTCCATAAAATCGAAGGGATTTGTTGCCCCGTAATGGGCTGGCAGCTTGAGGGTCATCAGCAGATGATCCGCCACAAACTCGATGTATTGACACATCATATCGCTGTTCATGCCGATGAGGCGAACAGGCAGGGCATCAGTCACGAATTCCTTCTCGATTTCCACGGCGTCTGTGATGATCTGGGTGACCAGCGCTGGGTCGAGCTTGTTTTGGAGGTGGTCGGTGTAGATGAGGCAGGCAAAATCACGGTGCATTCCTTCATCGCGGCTGATTAACTCGTTACTAAAACTAAGTCCGGGCATGAGGCCACGCTTCTTCAACCAGAAAATGCTGCAAAAACTACCACTGAAGAAGATACCCTCAACCGCAGCAAATGCGATGAGACGCTCCTGGAAGTTGCCTTTGTCGATCCAACGCAAGGCCCAGTCTGCTTTCTTGGTGACGCAGGGGATGGTTTCGATGGCATGCAACAGCTTGTGCTTCTCGTCCGGATTCTTAATATAGGTGTCGATCAGGAGTGAATAGGTTTCCGAGTGGATGTTCTCCATCATGATTTGGAAGCCATAGAAACAGCGCGCCTCGGGGTATTGTACCTCGTTGAGAAAGTGAACCGCCAGGTTTTCATTGACGATCCCATCGCTGGCAGCAAAAAAGGCCAGTACATGCTTGATGAAGTGCCGCTCATCGTCGTTGAGCAGGTTGTTCCAATGATGGAGGTCGGCTGAAAGATCGATCTCCTCCGCAGTCCAAAAACTGGCTTCGGAATTTTTGTAGTAGGCCCATAAATCGTGGAAACGGATGGGAAAAAGGACAAATC
>CAIVQI010000231.1 GCA_903908015.1 uncultured Bacteroidota bacterium | reverse complement strand
CCGTCGGGCAGTCCAGCCTCGCGAAAAAGCTGCATCAAAAAATAGGCCGAGTAAATCTGTGTATTGGACGGCTTCCACACCACTGTATTGCCCATGAGCGCAGGTGCTGTGGGCAAATTTCCGGCGATGGAGGTGAAATTGAAGGGGGTTAATGCAAAAACGAAGCCTTCTAATGCACGGTATTCGAGCCGGTTCCAAGTGCCGGGTAGGCTCTCGGGTTGCTGCCGGTATATTTCGGTCATGTACTGCACATTGAATCGGAAAAAGTCGATCAATTCGCAAGCGGCATCGATCTCTGCTTGGAATGGATTTTTGCTTTGCCCGAGCATTGTGGAAGCGTTCAGAATGTCGCGGTAGGGACCTGCCAAGAGCTCGGCCATCCTCAGAAACACCCCTGCTCTTTGTTCCCAGGGCAGACGTTCCCACTCCTTGCGGGCCTTCAATGCCGCGTCGATTGCCATAGCCACATGCGATGCATCGCCTTCGTGGTAATGGCCCAGGGTATGTGCGTGATCGTGCGGCGGCGCTATGCGACGGGTTTTGCCCGTCCTCACTTCTTTCCCGCCTATGAACATGGGGATATCGATGGTCTGTGACCGCAAATCCTGGATCTTCTGCTGTAAGGCGCGCGATTCGCTGCTGCCCGGGCTGTAGCTGCGCACCACTTCATTGCGCGCTTGTGGTGGGGTGAAAATTCCGTATGACATAATAATGTTTCTGTTGTTTTCTTGGTTGTGGCCTGTAAAATGCAAAGATACGGACGAATGAACGCTGCTGCCTATTTTTGGCGGATGAAGCTGAACGAGGGCTCAACTTTACGTATGCGCGCAGACAGCGTGTCGAAATGGGTTTTGGGGCTAAAACGACATGAACCGCTACTTTTCTTGGCAGCACTTTGTATGCTCTTGCTGCCCGTTTGGGCCACGGAAGGTTGGTATACCTTCGATGGACCGGCTCATCTATACAATGCCGAAGTCATCGGCGAATTGCTGTGGGGTCATGAGCCCCACTTTTTGAATTTCTTCTACGAGATTCGTTGGCCACCGTCACCCAACATACTCTTTTATGTTTTTGCTGCACCTCTTTCGCGGGTGATGGATATCATGTGGATCGATAAACTCTGGGCAACACTGCACGTCTTGGTTTTCGGTATGGGGTTTAGGTTTTTTCTGTTGGAGATTGCTGGTGGAGGCCACGGGTCGGGGGTGGATTGGGACGCAGGCAAGGGCCACGGGTCGGGGGTGGATTGGGACGCAGGCAAGGGCTGCGGGTCGGGGGTGGATTGGGACGCAGGCAAGGGCTGCGGGTCGGGGGTGGGTCGACTAGCCGCTTGGGCTTCGTGGGTGGGCTTGTATGCGGTGTTTCATCGCCATTTTTTCTTAGGTCAATACAACTTCGCTATGGGCATCGGCCTGATGGGGTGGACTCTGGGTTATTCATGGCGTTGGATTATGCATCATCGGCCTCTTTCCTGGCCATTGGTACGCTTAGCCGGTCTTCTTACCCTTCTTGGGGCTAGTCACCTCGTTGGTTTTGCTGCGGCTGGGGTAGTCATCGGGCTGATGCTGATTTGGTTAAATGGCCGGCAAACCAGGCAGTTTTTGACGCGCATTCTTTGTCTTTTGGCCGTATCCAGCCCCGTTTTAGTCATCAACCTATATTATTTGTGGCAAAGCAAAGGCACGGGCATCAACCGGCACATCGGTCTTTATGACCTCTTAGGGCATTGGATCCGACTGGAATCGTTGACCTCGTTCAATCCTCCCGTAGAATGGCGGACTATGATCGGACTGTTTGTGTTGGCTATTTTGACCCTACCCATGGCCGTGATGGCCGTCCATCGCAGACTACAAAGATCAAACGAATTTCGGCCACATCCCGATGG
>CAIVQI010000230.1 GCA_903908015.1 uncultured Bacteroidota bacterium | reverse complement strand
GGTTGTGGTCGCGGTACAAGCGCTTGACGCTGCAGGGCCAGTCGATGTCGCTTTCGGTGATGGCGCGCACCGCCTGCACCCGTGCCGGCTCGTCGGGGCGGTCGGCGCGTGGACCGTCGCAGGCCACATAGAGGCGGGGCGGGCGGGCCTCCCGGATGCGCTCCCATACCTGAGCGGTGGTTTCGGGCCGGTTGAATACCAAAAACAAGACGGGGATGCCTTCCGGGGTCATGGTCTCGGCGTTTTAATGAATCGGTTGCGGATCAGATGTTTGTTCTTTTGCCACATCTCCGATACCTCGGGCGACAGTTGATAGCGAAAGAGCACGACCGTGAACAGGAGCAAAATCACGACCGACTTCCCCAATGAAACGGCCAGTAATTCAAGTGGTTGGGTCATGTGCTGCGTGGGCCACAGTGCCTGCAAGGCGAAGAGGCTGGCCACAAGGAGCAGCGCATACAAGGTTTTTCTGTCGAAGGCCCAAAGGCGGTAGCGAACCCAGATAAAGCCGCTTTTGAGGCTGTTGTAGAGCAGAACCGAGACCACCGTTCCAGCCGCAGCTCCATTCATGCCATAAATTGGAATCATCACATAATTGATTGAAAAGGAAATAACGCCCAAAAACACAAGGGCAATCAGGCTAAACCGATACGCGGGCGAATTCAGCAAGATCTCGTGGTTGCCCCCAAAAAGCAGGTCAACCACCTTCGTGAGCCCGATGATGAGCACCACATAGCGGCCGGCGGCATAGATCGCGCCATTGGGCATCAGCCAGAACAGGACATCGAGGTTGGTCCAAATCAAGAGCAGAATCAGTGCGCCGAGAAGAAATTGGTTGATCGACACCTGCCTGAACAGGGTCTGCATGGCGGGGAAGTCTTCATTTTTCCAATGCCCGGCGAAGAGGGTGGCGGTCAGCTGGCTGATGGCCCGGCGGGGCAGTTCGATGAGTGCTGCGATGAAAAACGCCATGCTGTAGATACCAGTGAATTCGAGTCCCGTCATCGACGCCAGCATGAGTCCATCGATCCGCTCGGCCACCACATAACCCGCCCCCCCCAAAATCACATAGGCCCCATATTGGAGCATATCGGCGACCCGTTTCCGATCGACCCTCAGGTAGGAGATGTCCAAGAAGAGAATGCCCATCCGCTTGAGGTGCACGACCAACAACAGACAAACAAGGAGATAACTGAACGTATAGCCGAGTAAAAACTGCCCAAAATCGATGTGGCCATACCCAAACAGCAGCGCCAGTAGGGTGAGTGCCACCCGCAACAGCAGCTCGCGGGTGAGGGTGTTGGCCATGATGTTCATGTGCAGGCGCGACCAGGTTTCCAGGATGTTTTGCAGACCGATGCACAATGTTAGGGGCAACACCAGCCAAAAATGGGGGTGCATGCCAGGCGATTTTTCAGCGAATAGCGTGAGCAGTTGTTCTCGGCCCAGCCCCACGCCTACTGCGGCGGTAAGAAATCCGACCGAACCCAGCATGAGGCAGAACAACAGGAAACCGTTGTGCTGCCGCTGCCGGTCTTCGAAATAGGGGAAGAACCGCGCCATGATGAAGTGAACCCCAAACTGGGAGAACATGGATATGAATAGGGCGGCGCTCAGCAGCACCTCCTTGATGCCCAATTGGGATGGCGTGAGCCAGGCGGGGAACAAAATCACCTGGTTGAAGGCGCCCAGGAGGAAGCCCACATAACCCACTAAGGTGGCATTTAAACTTCTTCGAATTACAATTCCCATGCGCTGCTTATGATATCATCCATCTTGTGTCTCTGGCAGCCTGCACCCCATGATCCAGGATAATGATCTTGAAAGAAACGAAAAAAAATAGGGCGTTGGGAATTATGGTTTGTTAAGCAACACAACATTAACGGCCGGGCATGGTTGTAGGGATGCTCTTACCGCTGTGGATGAGGCATTCCAGTTCGCGCAACAACTCACGTTTCGACTCCTGGGGGAAGTAAACAAATCCTTCCATGTGAATCCAGCGACGCCGTATGCTGTCGGATAGTGTGACGTGATAGAATGGCCCACCCATAAAATCATTCTTTATACTCCATAACCCCCGAATCTCCATGCCGACCCGGCTGTTGTTCCTCGTCAACGGATACGACACAGGGGGCTCGAGGTATTCGGTGGTATAGTAGGTGCCAGGGAGTGGGCCCGCAACATTCAGTTGGGTGACGCGGTCCTTCCAGGCCAGAAGGCTGTCGGCCGTTAACTCAGGCGTCGGGGTGGACAGCCCTTCTGCTTTCGCCCATGGCCGCGTCCAGATCATAAGGTTGTAACTTTTGTCACCCAAATCGCGGGCCAGCCACACAAAACTGCAGTTGAGTGTCTTGGCCACATACGTATTGGGTATGTGCATATCGAGCAGCATGCTGTCGCGCAGGCCGTCAACCGCCTCCTGCAGCGCAGGAATCCGTTTGAGTCGCACTATCCCCCTTTTCCGTTCCGAAGCATTCAGCTGCTGCAACAGGGGTCCGCTTCGCAGACGTAAAGCTTGAGCCAATTCAGCGTCATTTTTCCCGACCACATTCAGGATGTGCTGATCACTGGCCCAGTGGTTTTTTTTCTCGGTCAGAATAAAATCTTCCTTTTTGTTGGGATCGGACGTTGCCACAAACATCATATTCCGGTAGCGGCGCGACAAGGAGCTGATTTGGTCGGGGCGAAAGTGATAGATTCTGAACCACGGCTCGGCCTGTGGCATTCCAGGTTGGGCGGATCCATAAATGGCCCGGATGGCCTTGCCCGTGGCCCCATTCCAAAGGACAGGATCGCACACGACAATAAGTTCACCTGATTGCCCGATCGGTTGCGGAAGGGTAGTGGTGGGAAAATCTGCGTCGCAGGCCAACATCAGGGTCGCCCACATGACACCCACGAGTTGGCTCCTCCACTTCATTAGCCCGCTGCTATTTTAAGCCTTTGACCGGGCTGCAGTCGGCTCGATTTGGTTAATTTATTGGCCTTTTGGAGCTCAGCAACGGTTATTCCCTTACGCTGCGCGATGTCCCAGAGCGTATCGCCCTTCCGCACGGTGTAGTAGTTGTAGGTCGGTACCTGGCGAACTGCCGGGTTGGATGGGCGCGACGCCGTATTGGCCTCTCTGCTTGCCGCTACATCCTGGGCTACTTCCGCTTCTGCCAGGGTGTCGGTCGAAACCGCAGTGGGTGTGGAAGAAGTGGCGGACGCTACCGCAGCGGGTACCGCTGTGGCGCGCTGAACAATGAGTTTTTGACCGACCCCGATGCTGCTGCCCGATAAGTGATTCCAGCTGCGCAGCGATTGTACGGATATTCCATAACGTCTGCCGATGGTGGACAGGGTTTCGCCTCTTCGCACGGTGTGGTAGCGGCTGGGCTTCGATACCCATTCACCTCCGGCCGTTGAAGAAGGTTGGTTGGGTTGACTGCCCTGCGCGTACATGGGGGATGTGTTGCCATCCACCGCTGGCATCATAATGGGGGCGGGTTGGAGGGCCGCTAAAATAGGGGAACGATTCCGTTCGAATTCGGCAACTTTCGCCACTGGCAGCCGTATGGGGTACGACTCGAAGCTTCTGGGGATCTCTTGCTGTTTGAATTGAGGATTCAGCAGGCACATTTCTTGGGTGGACATGCCCAACTGGGCCGCCAATGCAGGCAAGGATAATGGGCCCTTGAGGTGTAGGGTATCGATGTGGTCCGGCAATCCTGTGTAGCGCACCGGATTGAGGTTGTGCTCTGCCGCGTAATGCATGATGTAGGTCACCGCCACGAAGGCCGGAACATAGCCCCGTGTTTCTTGTGGCAGGTAGGGCATGAGCGACCAATAGTCGGTTAACCCACCCGAACGGCGAACGGCTTTGTTGACGTTGCCCGCCCCACAATTGTAGGCGGCCAAGGCCAACAGCCAATCGTTGTAGATGCGGTGGAGGTCCTTGAGGTGTCTTGCTGCCGCATCAGAGGCCAGCCAGGGATCGCGTCGCTCATCACAATAATAATCGGCGTCGAGTCCGTATTGCTTGCCGGTAGGATACATAAACTGCCATAAACCCGTGGCGCCCACGCGGCTTACGGCAACAGGATTCAGCGCGGACTCCACAATGGCGAGGTATTTGAGCTGGTGGGGCAATCCGTGGCGTTCCAACGCCTCCTCGAAAATGGGGAAGTAGTAATTGGCCAATCCCAACATTCGCTCCGAGGCCGCCTTGCGCCGCACCGCATACAACTCAATAAATCCGCGCACATGAGCATTGTAGGCCAATTTCATGGGCGAGGGAATATGCTGGATGCGAAACGATATGACTGAATCTGAGAACCGGGGCACTTCATCGGGTCGGTAGCCATATTTGTTGATGGGCCGCTGGGAAGGAACGATTTTATTGTCGAACAGATGCAGTTGCATCAGGCTATCGAGGGCCTCCGCTATGGGCCATTGTTCGGCCAAAAGCGATGAATCCCCCAGATTTTTTTGACCGAGATGAAGCGCCGTTTCCGTTGCCGAAGTCATGGGAGCAACCTGAGCAAAGGCGGTTTCCAATGCCATGAAGCCTAAAACTGCGACGAAAAACGCGCTTTTTAAGAAAATTTTAAGCATAGAAGCGCTAAGTACCGTGTATTTGGTGAAAAAAGCAAGCAAAAATATGATGGCGACAATGACACATGTACAGGTGTAAGTGTACATTTTACACTTTATATTTGCCGTTCAATCGTACCCATTTATGAAAATTTTAACATTACCATTATTCCTATTGTTTTGCCTGATGGGCTTGTCGTCCAACGGACAGACTTTTTATTCAGTCACATTTCGCCTCGATATGAACGACTACAACGGGTCGTATGGTATCCCTGAGGTCAATGGCACATTCAACAACTGGTGTGGATCCAACTGCGACCCCATGTCGGACCCCGATGGGGACGAGATCTGGGAAGTGACGGTCGACTCCCTCACAGCGGGAACTATTGAATATAAGTTTGCCTGGGGCAATTGGACGGCTCAAGAATCTCTACTGCCTGGGAGTACGTGTACCCAAACCACGGGTAGTTTTACCAACAGAATTTATACGGTTGCGGGCAATGCTACGCTGCCGGTGGTGTGCTGGGGCTCTTGTGGTCCATGCTCGGGCACGCCTTCCTCGGGCACTGTGACCTTCAAAGTGGACATGAACGGCTATGCTGGGCCCGCCTTCACTACAGTGAACCTCAACGGCACCTTCAATGGCTGGTGC
The DNA here is from genome assembly GCA_903908015.1 of uncultured Bacteroidota bacterium. Lineage (GTDB taxonomy): Bacteria > Bacteroidota > Bacteroidia > UBA7662 > UBA7662 > F1-60-MAGs140. The sequence goes on along the minus strand of CAIVQI010000230.1, from coordinate 2,823 downwards.
GGCAGTTGTGCCCCCATGGCCGACCCCGACAACGACAGCATCTATGAGTTAAGTGTGGTTTTGCCCTTGGATACCATTGAATATAAGTTTACTGTCGATGGCTGGTCGGGACAGGAAACGCTGCTGCCAGGCAGTTTGTGTACGCGCACCACCGGCACTTTCACGAATAGAGAATATATTGTGACGGGCAACGACACCCTCGACGCGGTGTGTTGGGGGTCGTGCAACCCTTGCGCAGGTGGTCCGTCTTCAGGCCGGGTGCGGTTCAGGGTCGACATGCGGGGCTACACTGGCCTACCCTACAATCAGGTGAACCTGAATGGGAGCTTTAATGGTTGGTGTGGCACATGCGCCGTCATGACCGATGCCAACAACGACAGCATTTTTGAAATTGATGTTGATTTGCCCATCGATACCATTGAATACAAGTTCACCACCGACGGATGGAATGTGGAAGAGATCCTGAATCCGGGCGACCCATGCACACAAACCACATCAACCTTTATAAACCGCTATTATATTGTGGGCGGCAATGATACGCTCGATGCTGTATGCTGGCAGAGTTGCTTGCCCTGTGGTCAGGCATCCGGCGTGGGCGAAACACAACCATCCGCTGTGCGCCTTTATCCAAATCCGGCACGCGAATTCGTTTATTTACATTGGATGGATGGGGGACAGCCTGATGGAACCCTGTACTTGTGTGACGCCAGTGGCCGGGTGATCATGGAGAAGGACTTAAGCGAAGCCGTACACTCAGGCCTCTCCACTGAATGTTTGTCGCCCGGCTTGTATCTGGTTCACTGGACCCAAAAACAGCTTCGGGGCCACCAGCGCCTGATCATCCAAAAATAACCTCCTACGCCGATGCGCAGAGATATCGATGAGCTGGTGAAGGGTAAAAATGTGGCCCTTCGCTTTTCGGAAGGCAATCCGGAGGACGAACAGGCACAATACCTGATCCCTCTGGAGGATTTCTTCCAGTTCGGCCTGTCTGTCGACTGCATTCTCTTTGGATTCGACGGTCAAGAGATCAAAATCCTTCTGATCGAACGGGGTGTTGCCCCCTACAAAAGCTATTGGGCCCTCCCGGGCGACCTGGTGTATCCCAATGAAGACCTGAATGGTGCCGCACAACGCGTACTCGAGAACCTCACGGGTATTCGAGACGTCTTCATGCAACAAATTAAAACCTTCGGCAAAACTGACCGCCACCCCTTGGGAAGGGTCATCACCGTGGCATTCATCGCCCTCATTCGCGTTGAACACTACGAAACCCGGGCCTCCTCCTGGGCCGATAATGTGCGTTGGTTTACTTTGGCTGAGGTGGGCGAACTCGCCTTCGACCACAACGAGATTTTGAACAAGGGGGTTGAAAAACTCAAATCCCGTGTGCGCCGTGAGCCCTTGGGGTTCGAATTGCTGCCCATCAATTTCACCCTCAACCAACTCCAAAAGCTCTATGAGGCCATTCTTGACAGGCCAATCGACAAAAGAAATTTTCGCAAGAAAATCCTGGCGATGAATTTTTTGGTGAAACTCGACGAGAAGCAGACCAAAAACACGAGGCGGCCGGCTTGCCTCTACACTTTCGATCAAACCCGATACCGCGAACTGCTCGATAGAGGGTTCACCTTTGAAATATAATGGCACGCACCCCAACATATAAGGTATTCTTGACCGCCATCGCTGTGTGGCTCTCCCTTTTTGGTGTTTCAGCGCAGCCCATTCCTGTTCATGTGTCGCAACAGAACGGCATATGGTCACTCAGCCGGGGTGGAAAGCCTTACAGCATCAAGGGAGCAGGTGGGCACGTTCACATGGCGCATGTGGTGGCCACAGGGGGCAATTCGCTGCGTACCTGGGGCATCGAGCGAGCGCAACACATCCTGGATTCGGCACACGAACTGGGACTGAGCGTGATGCTCGGCTTTTGGATGGGCCATGAACGGCATGGATTCGATTATGATGATACGCTGGCTGTTCGGGAGCAGTTCAACCACTTTGCTGCGGCAGTGGATCGTTTCAAAAATCACCCTGCCCTCCTGATCTGGGGCATCGGCAATGAAGTTGACCTCTTCTACACCAATATTCGTGTGTGGCATGCGATTCAGGAACTGGCTGCTTACATACATCGCGTGGATCCCCATCACCCGACATCAACGGTTACGGCCGGATTAGACTCGATGGAGGTGCACTGGATCAATACCTTGGCCCCAGACATCGATATTTTGGGGGTAAATACGTATGGTGACTTGGCATCCGCGGTGTCGAACATCAAGCAATTTGGCTGGAACAAACCATACATCATTACAGAATGGGGGCCAAATGGTCATTGGGAAGTGGCCAAAGCACCTTGGGGCGCACCTCTGGAACAAAGTAGTGAATCGAAATACGAAACCTACCTGGAACGCTACACGCAGTACATCGATGCGAATCCTTTGAATAGTTGCCTGGGGAGCTACGCGTTTCTGTGGGGTCAAAAACAAGAAACCACCGAAAGTTGGTACGGCTTGTTTGATGTGGCCAACAGACCAACACGATCGATTGATGCCTTGGAATTAGGCTGGAAGAAGGGCGTGGGCGTTGGCAAACCCGGCCCTCGGGTGACGGGGATCAGAATCCTTACCGAAACTCCTTTGCCCGACGACGCCGGGCCATCTGCCGCTGCAGCACCTCAGACTGATGCCCCCCAGCGCTACATGAAAATGTATGGCGGTCAACGCGTTCGGGCTGAGTTGGCCTTGCTCGAACCCTACAGTGATTCGTACCGCATACAATGGAAAATCCTTCCTGAGGCCACCAATACCGGCGCAGGGGGTGACT
>CAIVQI010000229.1 GCA_903908015.1 uncultured Bacteroidota bacterium | reverse complement strand
GGGCACAAGCACGAGCGATGGATCGGGCACGGGAGTCTTCACCAGCCAGTTGAGCGGCCTTACGCCTTCGACGGCCTATTTTGTGAGGGCCTACGCCACCAACAGTGTGGGCACGGCCTACGGCAATCAGGTGACCTTTAGTACTCAGGCAGCTCCGGTGTTTTTGGCTACTATCTCCACTGCCGCTGTTACAGGTATTACCTCGACCGGTGCAAGCACTGGGGGTAATGTAACTTCGGATGGAGGTTCGCCTGTAACGACGCGCGGTGTAGCCTACGGAGCAAGTCCAAGCCCTTCAATTGCCGGATTGGTAACCAGCAATGGCTCGGGTACTGGATTGTTTACCAGCACCCTCACGGGTTTGGTTCCTTCAACCAGTTATTTTGTTCGTGCCTACGCCACCAATAGTGTGGGAACCGCTTACGGCAATGAGGTCAATTTCAGCACGCTTTCTCAGCAGGTTCCTTCGGTCACGCTGGGTTCTGTTGCGGCATGTATTGGTGACACGCTTGTTGTACCCGTACAAATGCTGAACGCCTATGGATTGGGTGCCATCACATTGGGTTTGTCATATAATGCAAATAATTTTGAGTTTTTGGGCTTTTCAGATGTTGCACCATCGGTTGCGTCCTCAATCTTGATCAATTCTCCGGCGCCCGGAGGCACGGTGCTCGTGAGCTGGTACGATTTGGTTTCGGCTGATTTGAACGGACTTTTGTTTAACATGAAGTTTAGGGCGCTCAATCCGGGTGTTTCGTCTGATTTGACCTGGGATTTGTCCTTCAATGAGCTGGCCGACTCTGTGGCAACGCCCATCACAGGTGTTACCTATTCCAATGGTTCGATGAGTATTTCCTCCGCGCCGGCGGTTGTTTTGGGAAGTGCTTCGGGATGCGTAGGGGGCAGTGTTGGAATACCGGTTTCCTTGAATAGCGCGTGCGGTGTGGGTGCCATTTCATTAACTATTCCTTACGATGCCGGCCGACTTTCCTACACCGGCTACGCTGGTGTAAGTTCACTCATCAACGACTCAAATCTGACGGTCAATGCCTCGAATTCATCGGTGGCGATCAGTTGGTTTGGTTACCCTGCGATTGTTCCATCCGGTCAATTACTAACCCTTAATTTTAATCTGATCTCGGGTGGTTCGTCCGCAGTTTCTGTTCAGGCCTCGAATAGTGAAATAGCCAATCCAATGGGTGTGGCCTATCCGGGGGTTACTTATCAGGGGGGAACCATCAGTGCACAGGGTGTAACGTTTGGTACAACCACGGGTAATGTGAATCTTTATGTTGGCGGTTCGACCACCTTAACAACGGTGGCTCAGGGAGCACAAACTCTTCAGTGGCAGGTGAGCACGGATGGAGGTCAAAATTGGTCGGACCTGGCGAATAATTCGTTTTATTCCGGGGTTACAACAAGTCAGTTGGGTATCGCCGGTGTGAATGCAACGTTTGCGAATTACCAATACCGACTTCGAGCAACGGGGGCGGGCGGATGCCAAGCTTCCTCAGTTCCCGTTACCTTGCATATCCTGATTCCCAACCTATCCATTGCACAAGGTCAGGGATGTGTGGGTGATACGGTTTCAGTGATGGTGGCCATCACGAATGCACCGAACCTGGGAGCAATTTCTTTGGCATTGAATTACGACGCTCAGGCAGTTCAGTTTTTGGGATTCAGCAATGTGAACAACCAGATTTCGTCCAATGTAATCGTAAATGCACCGGCCCCAGGTGGAACGGTGATTCTGAGTTGGTATAACCTGATTCCGGCCAGTATCAACGGATCCCTCATTACCT